>JBDNJL010000051.1:0-25516 GCA_041687795.1 Methylotenera sp.
GAAGTTGCTAAATCGTCGCTTGGCTCACCAATTATTAAAATTCGCTCTACCCAGCCAATCATCGATCCTTACCTAGATATGCTCATTCAAGTGGATTGGGCCTCTGGTCGATTACAACGTGAATACACAGTTCTTCTAGATCCTCCAAGTTTTAATTCTGTCGCAGAAACTAGCATGCCTGCGAAAATTAACACACCAGTTGTCAATAATGCTACTCCTGAAACTACAGTATCAGCAACAACTTCAGCATTTGAAAAGCCCAAAAAAGCGGATAAGGTTAAAGCGCCAAAGAGATCTAGAGCAGAGCAAAATGAAGCCATTGCTAAAGAGCTCAATGCTGAAAGCGTAACAACACAACGTGGTGACACGCTAAGTACTATCGCAAAGCAAATGCAGGTTGAAGGTGTAAGTTTAGATCAAATGTTAATGGGTCTCTACGAAAATAATAAAGCTGCCTTTGCGGGCAATAATATGAATCGCCTTAAAGTTGGGCAGATTGTTAGATTGCCATCAAAAGAATCGTTAACATCAACTACAGAAAAGCAAGCATCTAAATTAGTAAGAGCACAATCTGCAAATTGGAACGAGTATCGTAACAGCTTAGCAGGCGCGATTACAGAACTTCCAGCAACTGATGAGGTTGAGCAAAAGCAACAAACTGCATCTGGTAAAATTGTTACCACAGAAGACAAAGCAGCAAAGCCAAAATCAGGTCCGCAAGATGTTGTTAAGTTGTCTGCTGGTGAAAAAGATATTAATAAAGCAGTTAAGGGTAACAATAAAGAATTTGAAGCAAAAATTGTTGCATTGCAGGAAGAAACTACCGCAAGTGAAAAAGCACTAAAAGAAGCGCAAGATCGAACATCAGCGCTCGAAAAACAAATTCAAGATATGCAAAAGCTACTAGCATTAAAAAGCCAAAATATGGCGCAAGTGCAAAAAAACGCAGAAACGCAAAAAAATGCAGATGAAGAGGCTAAAGTTGCAGCACTAACAAGCGCTGATGCTGTAGCTAATGTAAAAGAAGTAGCAAAAGCTGCTGAAGTGTCTCCATCAGCAGACGAAAATAATGTGCCGTCTGAAATAAACGCTAAAGTTGACGATAAAAATACAACTCCTGCTGAACCGAAAATTTCAATACCCCCAGAGCCTGTTGCTCAAAGCGAGCAGTCTTTACTCGACACTATCACAGGCTTTGTTGATTTAACAATTCTTGCAGCAATTGCATTTTTAGGTTTATTAGGTGCAGGTTGGATGTTTTTACGCAATAAGCGTAGAAAAGACTTGGATAGTTTTGAGCGAGGGATTCTGACTTCTGGGGGCCTGCGAGCGAATACTGTTTTTGGTAATACGACAGGGTCAACTAGTAATTCTGATACTTCGTTCTTAACTGACTTTGCACAAAGTGCGGATGGCAGCATGATTGACACGAATGATGTTGATCCAATTGCAGAAGCTGAAGTTTACATGGCCTATGGTCGCGATGCTCAAGCAGAGGAAATTTTAAAAGACGCTATCACTAAAGAACCAAAAAGATATGAGTTACATCTCAAATTACTTGAAATGTATGCTAGCCGTAAAGACATTTCAGCGTTTGAAGCGATAGCTGGTGAGCTTTATACAACTTTAGGTTCTGATGACCCTACATGGGCAAAAGTGGCACTAATAGGCTCTGAAATGGAACCCAGTACCCCACTTTATGATGTAAGCAAAGTAAGCACATCCACTACAGATCAACTCTCAACACAACAATTGGATTCGTCAGATTTTGATAGTGTGGATTTAGCAAGTGATTTGGATTTAGATTTCTCAGCTGATACTGATGAACCTGAGGATGCGAACTCAGCCGTAATGCAAAGCTTCTCTTCTGCTGAAAAGGTAGAACAAGAAGTGTCTTTTGACATGGGTTCGTTAGAGATGGAATCTAATGAGAGTCCATCATTAACAGATAGTAGTTCGCAAGCTTTATCAGCAGATAATAGTATGGACTTTGACTTGGGCGACTTCGGAGAAAAAACTGAAGAAACGGTTATTATGAGTGCGCCAGATTTAAATACTATAGATACCATGGATAACTTAACTATTTTTGATACCCCTTCCGAAGTTATTAAAGACACGAATGATGCTTTGTCTTTGCCTGCTGCAGAACTCATTGCCGATAGCAATGAATTTAGTATGGATTTTGAGTTGCCCACTGATTACGCTAGCGCTCCAGAACCATTGTCCGTAGTTGAAGATGTGCAATTTGACTTAAGTACGTTAGAAATTCCGATGACTGAAGAACTGCCAGCGATAGTTGCTAACACAGTAGATGACTTTTCTTTTGACCTGCCTATAACTGATGATGTATTGGTCGTTCAAAACGTTACTTCATTTGCAGTTGCAGATGCAGAAAGTAGCATACCTCTTGCTAATGAATTTGATTTGTCTTCAATTAGTCTTGACTTATCTGATGCAACTAAAGATTCCAATGTTCTTAGCTCGCCAAGTTTAGCTAGTAACGATTTAGTTGATACTATGGCATCTGAAGATGTTGATATTAAACTTGATTTAGTTGCAGCATACATTGACATGGATGACAAAGAGGGTGCGCGAGAATTACTAGAGGAAATTATCAATGAAGGCAGTGCACAACAACAGATAAGAGCTAAACAACTAATGGATAGCTTGGCTTAGTTTTAATTTGTAAGCGTAATTTTTTATTTGTTTTAATTTCGAAAAAGCCGGGCTAAAAGCTCGGTTTTTTGTTAGATAAGTCTAATTTTTTAAATAGATACTACGTTAGTCTTTTAGCTATAATTAAATTATGAGAATTGCTCTTGGTGTTGCATATGATGGATCCAGCTTTTGTGGATGGCAAAGCCAGCCTAACCAATGTGGCGTTCAAGATGCACTAGAGCTGGCAATTAAAAGTATTGCAAAGCATGAAGTTAAGGTGCATGCTGCGGGTCGAACGGACAGTGGTGTGCATGGTTTGGGTCAGGTTGTGCATTTCGATACACAAGTAAATCGCCCAATATCTGCTTGGGTGCGTGGCGTGAATGCACATTTAACAGCAACTGTACGAGTAGAGTGGGCTCATGTTGTTGATGAAGAGTTTCATGCACGTTTCTCGGCACATGCACGTAGCTATCAATATTTACTTTATAACGCCACCGTGGCACCTGCGTTAATGAGTACTAAAGCTGGTTGGTTTCATTTGCCTCTCAATATAGAAGCGATGGCTGAAGCAGCAAAGTATTTAGTAGGCGAGCATGATTTTAGTGCTTTCCGGGCATCGGAATGCCAAGCAAAGTCGCCAATTAAACATTTGTATGTGGCAAATGTAAAAGCGCATGACCAGTACTTTATTTTTGAATTTACTGGTAGCGCTTTTGTGCAACACCAAGTACGTAACATGATTGGCGCGTTAGTTTATGTGGGCAAGGGCGCGCATACACCACAATATTTACAAGAATTATTGCATAAAAAAGATCGTACTATTTCACCGCCTACCTTTTCACCTGCAGGCTTGTATTTAACTCACGTGAAATATGATGAGAAATGGGGCTTACCAAACCAACAATTGACATTGCAACGTAGCGTTCAAGTGCTAATTTAAAGGTTACAATAATGCTTTGTGGTAATTGTGTACCAACAGTATGAATATCGACTGTATATTTTATTTGTCATTTTAGTCACGAGTGAAAAAATTGCTTAGAACAAGAGTCAAAATTTGTGGGCTAACTGACGCAGAAGACGCAATAGATGCGATTCGGCTTGGTGCAGACGCGATAGGTTTAGTATTTTACGTGCCTAGCTCACGTAATGTGAGCATTGCGCAAGCCATTGAAATTTCAAACAAAATTCCTGCATTTGTCACTATCGTTGGCTTATTTGTTAACGCTGAACCGAGTTTAATTGAAGAGGCTATTACAAAAGTTAAGCTAAATCTTTTACAGTTTCATGGCGACGAAACACCTGCAGATTGTGCGCAATATGGATTACCTTATATCAAAGCAATCCGCGTGAAGGCGGCTACAAATTTGTTACAATACGAGCAAGATTACAGTGAAGCAAAAGGCTTGTTACTTGATACTTACACTGAAGGTGTGGTTGGCGGAACCGGGCACAAGTTTGATTGGAATTTAATTCCAAAAACGCTGACTAAACCTGTGATATTAGCTGGCGGCTTAAATGCTGAAAATGTTGCAGGGGCTATTGTACAAGTAAGGCCTTTTGCGGTTGATGTAAGTGGTGGTGTGGAATTGAGTAAAGGCGTAAAAGATACGCAAAAAATTGTTGACTTCATGCAGCAAGTTAAGTTGGCTGATGCACATTAAAAATGTGTCTATGAAAATCGGTTAAGTTTCATTGCACAAAAATAGATAAGACTTTTCTGGAGAGTGAATAATGCAGTTGTATGATATGCCAGATGCACGTGGGCACTTTGGTCAATTTGGTGGTACTTTTGTTGCTGAAACTCTAGTTGAAGCACTTGATGAACTGCGAGTAATGTATGAAAAATATCGATTTGATCCAGTATTTTTAGCTGAATTTGCACACGATTTAAAGTACTTTGTCGGTCGCCCAAGCCCAATTTACCACGCAAAACGTTGGTCTGATATTGTTGGTGGTGCACAGATTTATCTAAAGCGTGAAGATTTAAACCATACTGGTGCGCATAAAGTAAACAATACTATTGGACAGGCTTTATTAGCCAAGCGCATGGGCAAGCCCCGCGTGATTGCAGAAACTGGCGCAGGGCAACATGGCGTAGCAACTGCAACAATAGCAGCGCGTATGGGTTTAGAGTGTGTGGTGTATATGGGTAGTGAAGACGTAAAACGCCAAGCACCAAACGTGTTTAAAATGAAGCTATTAGGTGCAACTGTTGTGCCAGTAGATAGTGGTTCAAAAACACTTAAAGACGCGCTAAATGAAGCGATGCGTGATTGGGTGACTAATGTGCATAATACTTTTTATATTATTGGCACAGTGGCAGGCCCGCATCCCTATCCGATGATGGTGCGCGACTTTCAAGCAGTCATCGGCGTGGAAGCTAAAATTCAAATGCAAGAAATGATTGGTCGTCAGCCGGATGCGATAGTGGCATGTGTGGGTGGCGGTTCAAATGCAATGGGTATTTTTTACCCTTATATAGACGCGCCAAATGTACGTTTAGTTGGTGTTGAAGCTGCAGGTCATGGCATTGAAACTGGCATGCACGCTGCACCATTAACAGCAAATAGTCCGGTTGGTGTATTGCATGGTAATCGCACCTATCTAATGCAAAATGCAGATGGTCAAATTATTGAAACGCACTCTGTTTCTGCTGGTTTAGATTATCCTGGAGTAGGACCAGAGCATGCGTGGCTAAAAGATATTAAACGCGCAGAATACGTGGCTATTACAGATGATGAAGCGATGGCTGCATTCCACAGTTTGTGCCGTACAGAAGGAATTATTCCTGCATTAGAATCTAGTCATGCGCTGGCACATGCGGAAAAAATGGCTAAAACGATGCGTAAAGACGAAATTATTTTGGTGAATTTATCAGGTCGTGGTGATAAAGATATTAATACCATTGCTGAGCTTGCCAACATTACCTTATAACTATTATTCAACACTGTTAAATTATTTATGTCACGCATAGAATCCGTATTTGCAACACTCAAGAAAAACCAAAAAACAGCTCTTATTCCATATATTACCGCGGGTGATCCGCACCCAAAGCATACGGTTAATTTGCTCCATACCCTTGTAAAGCACGGAGCGGATATGATTGAGCTTGGAGTACCTTTTTCTGACCCAATGGCAGACGGCCCTGTGATTCAGCGTGCAAGTGAGCGAGCATTGGAGCATAAAGTAGGTTTAAGTGCAGTGTTAGAAATGGTGCGAGAGTTTCGTGAAACTAACCAAACAACACCGATTATTTTAATGGGTTATGCAAATCCTATTGAGGCAATTGGCCCTAGGATATTTGCAGACCGAGCTAAAGCAGCAGATGTGGACGGCGTCATTACCGTTGATTATCCGCCTGAAGAATGTGGTGAGTTTGTACAAGAGCTGAGAAGTCGTAATATTGACCCTGTATTCTTATTATCACCCACTACAGATGCTAAACGTGTGAATTTAATTGTAAGTCAAGCAAGTGGGTTTATTTATTACGTATCGTTAAAAGGCGTTACAGGTGCAGCTAATTTAGATATTGTTGAGGTATCCGCTCGAGTGGCGTCTATACGAAGCCAAACAAGCCTTCCTGTGGGCGTAGGTTTTGGTATTCGTGATGCAGCAACTGCTAAAGCAACAGCGGCAATTGCAGATGCTGTTGTAGTCGGCAGTCGCATGGTGCAAGTGATTGAGGCCTCTAATGACGATAATTTAGTGAGTAATGTCGCAGCATTAATGGACGAGCTAAAAACTGCTGTTGACTCTGCTATAAAGTAAAATAAATATAAGAAAAATAGTAAAAAACTAATTCAAAAATGATTTTTTTTGGATGAAAGATGCTCTTGGAGATGCAAATATGAGTTGGCTAGATAAAATCCCGCAAAAAATTAAGCGCGTTGTAGGCGCTGATAAAAAAAATGTGCCCGAAGGTTTGTGGAGTAAATGTGCAGCATGCCAATCCGTGTTGTATAAAAAGGATTTAGAAGACAACGCTGAAGTTTGCCCAAAATGTAGCTTTCATAATCGTATTGGCGCGCGCGCTAGAATCGCTCAATTATTAGATACAGAAGGTCAGTTTGAGGTCGGTGGATTAGTTGAGCCAATTGATCCACTCAAATTTAAAGATAATAAAAGTTACGCAGAACGTATTAAAGAATCACAAAAAGCAGTGGGAGAAAAAGATGCGCTGATTGTGATGCAAGGCAGTATTAAATCGCTGCCAGTAGTTGTAGCTGTGTTTGAATTTAAGTTTATGGGTGGCTCAATGGGCTCAGTTGTTGGTGAACGTTTTGCGCGCGGTGTTCAGGCTGCCATTGAAAATAAAGCTTCCTTTGTGTGTATCACCGCAAGTGGCGGTGCGCGTATGCAAGAAGGTTTGATCTCACTTATGCAAATGGCAAAAACTAGCGCTGCGCTTACGCAATTAAGTCAAGCAGGTTTACCCTATATTTCTGTACTTACTGACCCAACTATGGGCGGAGTATCTGCAAGCTTTGCTATGCTAGGTGACATAATTGTGGCAGAACCGCAAGCCTTGATCGGGTTTGCAGGTCCGCGTGTGATTGAGCAAACAGTACGTGAAACATTACCAGATGGTTTTCAGCGTGCAGAGTTTTTATTAGAACACGGCGCGATTGATATGATTATTGATAGACGTGAAATGCGACATAAATTGGCGATTTTATTGGCGAATTTAACGCGACAGTCAGCTGTTGCTTAGTGAGTTGAGTGGTTCAAATGTTATTGAATTGTCTTAGCAATAAACCAAAAAGTATGAATATAAAAAAATGTGTCTATGTATATGCGTTAAGTATATTTAACTTTAAAAATAAAAGCGATAACCATGGCTAAAGATTTAGCCTCATGGCTTAGTTATATTCAAAATCTACATCCTAAAGATATTGCTATGGGCTTGGATCGAGCTAAGCTAGTCATTGCAAAGCTAAATTTACAACCCAGTTTCACTATTATTACCGTCGCAGGTACCAATGGCAAAGGCTCTACCTGCGCTATGTTAGAACTTGCATACAAAAAAGCTGGTTATAAAGTTGGCTGCTACACATCGCCACATCTTTTACGTTACAACGAGCGCGTTCGTGTAAATTGTATAGAGGCTAGCGATGCTGAGCTTTGCAGTGCTTTTGCTATCACAGAAGCCGCTCGCGCAGAAGTAGATGTTGCACTAACTTATTTTGAAATGGGCACTTTGGCAGCAATTTGGCACTTTATAGAAGCGGATATAAAGATAGCAATTTTAGAAGTAGGCTTAGGTGGCAGATTAGATACTGTCAATGCGTTTACGCCAGACTGCTCAATAGTCACAAGTATTGATTTAGATCATCAAGAATATCTAGGCGATACTAGGGAAAAAATTGGTGCTGAAAAAGCGGCTATTTTTAGACCTAAAACCCCAGCAATTTGTGGTGACGAAAACCCGCCAAATAGCTTGCTTGAATATGCAAAAAAAATTGAAGCAAATTTACTCTGCATTCATCATGAGTTTGATTGTGTAGTTGATAAAACGGGCTGGGAATATAAGCTAAATCAACATCAATCAGTGAGTTACCAATTGCCACTCCCAGCTTTGCAAGGATTGTATCAGCTCAATAACGCTTCTTGTGCAATTACTGCAATTGAATTATTGCAAAATAAATTACCTGTAACTCACATTGCGATTTCAGAGGCAATAGAACAGGCAAGCTTAGCGGGGCGTTTTCAAACACTTTCACAGTCACCACATATTATTTTAGATGTTGCGCATAACCCGCATGCCGCGCTTGCACTTGCACAAAACTTAAAAAAAATAAAAAAGGAAAACACTCAAGTAATTGCCGTATTTGCAATGCTTTCAGATAAAGATATTAAAGGCGTGATTGAATCTGTTGGGCAAGAGATTGATAATTGGTGCATTGCAACTATAGATCATTCAAGAGGCGCTAAAGCTGAAGTTTTAGCCAGTACTGTTTCGGATGTTTACTCAAATGCCAAGATGCAAATATTTAGCAATGTGGCTTCAGCTTATGAAGAAGCTTGCAAACAAGCAGAGTCATGCATGAATCAAGGCGAAAATGTTAAAATAATCGTATTCGGTTCATTTTTCACAGTCTCTGCGGTAATGCAGTTGCATGCAGGCTTATAATGACACAGCCAGCGTTTAATTTAAGGAAGCAGCAATGTCACCTGACTTGCCTATAGATCTAGAAATTAATCTAAAAAAACGGGCGCGCAGGCGCTTAGTCGGTGCAATCGCACTTGTGCTACTCATGTTGATTGTTTTGCCTATTATTTTGCAAGATAGAACGTCACTTACTCAAACAGAAGGCATCAAAATTACCATGCCTGAGCCTGTAGTTATAGAGCCACTTCAGCCAGAACTATTGACAAGCCAATTAGAGTCCAATGAAGCGGTGCAAGAAGAGTTAGTAATTAACGATGTTATCAATGAAAAAGTGGCTGAACTAGAAAAGAAACCAATTGAAAATCCTGCATTAGCAAATATTCAAGTTAAAAAACCTGCAGAACTGAAGCCTGTAATTACCAAGTCTGTAGAATCAAAAACATTACAAGTAAATGATAACGCCGGTTACACAATTCAAATTGGCGTTTACTCTGACATAGCGAATGTAAAGCAAATCCAAGATAAGTTAAACCAAGCAGGGTTAACGTCTAATACAGAAAAAATTGCCACACCTAAAGGTAAAAAAATTAGACTTAATGCAGGTAGTTTTGCCACTCGCGAAGCAGCAAACGCTTCGCTTGTAAGATTACAGCCTTTAAAAATTGAAGGTTTTGTAAGGCCTAAAAGCTTGTAGTATTCATTGTTTGCGTTATTTATATAGTATTTTAGATAGTATTCATGACAGTTTTTGACTATGCAGTTCTCATCATTATTGGGCTTTCAGTATTTTTAGGTATCATGCGTGGCTTGGTGCGAGAAGTGCTAGGCTTAGTGGGTTGGGTAGCGGCTTTTTTTATAGCTAAAACATATTCAAGCCAGATTGTACCAATGATGCCAATAGATATTCCTACTGATGGCTTAAAAATATTAGCTGCGTTTTTAGTAGTATTTTTAGCAACATTACTTGCAGCTAGCTTACTTGCAATTGCACTTTCAGCCATTTTTAATAAAATTGGCCTGGGCTGGCTAAATCGATTGTTAGGGATTTTTTTTGGCTTGACTCGTGGTGTTGTAATTGTTTGCATTATTGTTTTTATGGCAGGCTTAACAGATATACCTAAAGATAGCCGTTGGCGTGATGCCATGTTTAGTGCACCTATAGAGGCATTAGTATTGAATGTATTGCCTTGGTTGCCTGAGAGCATCGCTAAATATGTTAAGTATGATTAGCTTATTTAATTAAATCATATTGTTTTATTCGCAACTGTAACCATTATCAAAGAGTAAACTTATTTTTAATAAAAAGAGTTACTAACAAAGCATTTTAGATTTAATTACTTAAGGCTCAATCCATGTGCGGAATTTTAGGCATTGTTGGTAAAAATCCAGTGAATCAATTGTTATATGATGGATTGCTGGTTCTACAACATCGCGGGCAAGACGCCGCTGGTATTGTAACGTGTGATGGCAATACTTTTTTTATGCATAAAAACAACGGCTTGGTGAAAGATGTTTTTCAAACACGTCATATGCGTAGTTTAGTTGGTAATGCCGGTATCGCCCATGTGCGTTATCCAACTGCTGGTTCATCTAGCGCTGCAGAAGCACAACCTTTTTATGTTAACTCTCCCTTTGGTATTGTGTTGGGTCATAACGGCAATTTAACCAATTCTGCGCAATTAAAATCTGAAATGTTTAGGCAAGATTTACGTCATATTAATACTTCATCTGATTCTGAAGTGCTATTAAATGTTCTTGCACATGAAATTGAAAAAACGGCGCATGAAGCTGTGCTTAATACTGATATGGCATTTGATGCGGTTGCTGGCGTGCACAGACGTTGTAAGGGCGCATATGCAGTGGTTGCGATGATTGCAAATTTTGGTTTGCTTGCGTTTCGCGACCCGTTTGGGATTCGTCCTTTAGTCATAGGTAAATCAGAAACAGAAAAAGGCGCTGAATATATTGTAGCGTCAGAAAGCGTGGCCCTTGATGTGCTTGGCTTTAAAATGGTAAGGGATGTTGAGCCTGGCGAAGCCATCTTTATTGATATGGACGGCAACTTTTACTCTCGTCAGTGTGCGCCAAATGCTAAATTAAACCCATGTATTTTTGAGTATGTTTATTTAGCACGTCCAGACTCTGTGATTGATGGGGTTTCTGTATACCAAACGCGCTTAGATATGGGTGCAAGTTTGGCAGAAAAAATTAAACGTGAATGGGCAGATAAGAAGATTGATGTGGTTATTCCAATCCCTGACACAAGTCGCCCAAGCGCCTTGCAATTAGGCATTGCTTTAGGATTAGATTATCGCGAAGGTTTTATCAAAAATCGTTATATTGGCCGCACATTTATTATGCCTGGGCAAGAGTTGCGCAAAAAATCAGTACGTCAAAAACTCAACCCAATTGGTATTGAGTTTAATGGCAAGAACGTGCTGTTAGTGGATGACTCCATTGTGCGTGGCACTACATCGCAACAAATTGTACAAATGGCGCGTGATGCAGGCGCAAACAAAGTGTATTTTGCTTCAGCTGCTCCGCCAGTTCGCTTTCCAAACGTCTATGGCATTGATATGCCCAGCCGCGATGAGTTACTTGCAACCGATCGTACCGATGAAGAAATTTGCAAAGAAATTGGCGCAGATGACTTGATTTATCAAGATTTAGATGCGCTGGTAAATGATATTAAGCTCAGTAACCCTAACATTGAAAATTTTGATTGTTCATGTTTTGATGGCAAATATGTTACCGGTGATATTAACCAAGCTTACTTGGCAAATATTGAGGCTGCGCGGGGCGATGTGAATAAAAAGCAAAAGTCAGTGAACTCAATCACGCAGCTTGATTTAAATTTAATCAATGCAAAAGAAGAGCTAGAAGAAGAGCCTGTTTAAAGTAATCGTTCGCTAAACTTGACGAGTGATTTAGATAGGTCTAAGATTCAATTGCGTTGATTTGAGTTTGCCAACATTAAAAAAGGCCACACTCAGCTTGCGGGCGCATTATAAACACAGCTAAAGCGAGGCTTGCTTGACTATCAAGCAGAGAAAACCCGTTATAGCTTATCGCTCTAACGGGTTTTTTTGTGCGGACTGTGAATATAAAAAAATGTGTCTGTAAAAAACGGTTAAGTTTTTTATCTAGAAAGTATTAAACAGTTAATTTTTTACTTTTAATGGTAAATATTAGTCAACTAATTTAGTTAAATTAGCTAAATTAAAGCGAAATAAAAAAATATGGAATTTAGAGGTTAAGCATGGCAAATCAATATAACAATCAACATCAATGGCGTTCACAAACTCTCGCTGTGCGGGCAGGCAGTGAAATGACTGAATATGGTGAAAATTCTGAAGCTTTATTTTTGAATTCTAGCTTTAGATTTAATAGCGCTGCCCAAGCCGCTGCGCGTTTTGGCGGAACAGAGCCTGGCAATACTTATTCACGTTTTACTAATCCAACCGTCACGATGTTTCAAAACAAACTCGCCGCATTAGAAGGCGCTGAACAATGCGTCGCTACTTCTAGTGGCATGTCAGCAATTTTAGCCTGCGTGATGGGATTGTGTAACGCAGGTGACCACATTATTGCATCGCAAAGTATATTTGGTACGTCAGTACAGTTGTTTAGCAATATTCTAAAACGGTGGGGTTTAGATGTCACTTTTGTATCGTTAACTAATTCAGATGAGTGGCAAGCGGCTGCTAAAGCTAAAACTAAATTATTTTTTGTAGAAACGCCATCAAATCCTTTGACTGAAGTTTGCGATATTACAGTTTTAGCCGAAATCGCACATAAAGCTGGCGCCTATTTGATAGTGGATAATTGTTTTTGCACTCCTGCGATTCAAAAGCCGTTAGAGTTAGGCGCAGATATTATTATTCACTCCGCAACCAAATACATTGATGGACAAGGGCGTTGTTTAGGTGGCGCAGTATTAGGCAGTAAAGCTCTGATGGAGCCTGTATACGGTTTTTTGCGCACAGCAGGCGTGACTATGAGCGCTTTTAATGCATGGGTATTTTTAAAAGGCTTAGAAACGTTGCATATTCGTATGCAGGCGCATGCATCAAATGCTTTGCAGTTAGCCACTTGGTTGGAAGCGCAACCAAATGTTGCACGCGTTTATTTTCCAGGGTTGGTTACGCACCCGCAGCATGCGCTTGCGATGCGTCAACAAACTAATGGCGGTGGTATTGTCAGTTTTGAAGTTAAACCAAAAGCGGGCCAATCAATGACGGAGGCCGCTTGGGAAGTGATTGATGCGACAAAATTGATCTCAATAACTGCAAATTTGGGCGATGCAAAAAGTACCATTACGCACCCAGCAACCACCACTCATAGTCGCGTAACAGCAGAGGTTAGAGCGCAAGTAGGTATTAAAGATAATTTGGTACGAATTGCTGTGGGTTTAGAGCATATTGAGGATTTAAAAACAGATTTAGCTTTACTTTCTAAAGTTTAACTTTATTCAATGTTGATAATAAAAATGGGACTTAGCGCTCCGTTTTTAATGAAATTTTGTATTAAATTAATCTAATTTACTTATTGATAATAAAATACTTAAAGCATTTTTTACAGACACATTATTTTACTATGTTAACAAGCTAAAGTTGTTTCAAAATAAGGCTATTCGCACCATAATCGTGCTAAAATAAAATCAATAAAAACTATTAAATGTTCAACTAGAGTATGACTCAAATTGCCGAGTAAATGACTAAGTAAACAGCCGAGTAAAATATGGATCAATTCGCTAAAGAAACCCTCCCAATCAGTCTTGAAGATGAAATGCGACGCTCATACCTAGATTACGCCATGAGCGTTATTGTGGGTCGTGCTTTACCCGATGTGCGTGATGGTTTGAAGCCTGTGCATCGCCGAGTGTTATTTGCAATGCACGAACTTTCTAATGATTACAATAAGCCGTACAAAAAATCTGCGCGTATTGTGGGTGATGTAATTGGTAAATACCATCCGCACGGCGATACTGCGGTGTACGATACGATTGTTCGTATGGCGCAAAATTCTAGCTTGCGTTACATGTTGGTAGATGGACAAGGTAACTTTGGCTCAGTAGATGGCGACAATGCCGCCGCGATGCGTTATACCGAAATCCGTATGGCCAAAATTGCCCATGAATTATTGGCTGATATTGACAAAGAAACTGTAGATTTTGGTCCTAACTACGACGGTTCAGAACACGAGCCGCTCATTATGCCAGCACGTATTCCAAACTTATTGATTAACGGTAGCTCTGGTATTGCCGTTGGTATGGCAACGAATATTCCGCCACACAATTTAGATGAAGTACTAGATGGATGTTTTACTTTATTAAAAAATCCTGAGACCACGATTGATGAACTTATTGAATTAATTCCTGCACCAGATTTTCCAACTGCGGGTATTATTTACGGCACAGTTGGCGTAAAAGAAGGCTACCGCACAGGCCGTGGTCGCGTGGTAATGCGCGGCCGTACGCATGTGGAAGATTTAGAACGTGGCGGTCGTCAAGCGCTAATTGTGGACGAACTGCCGTACCAAGTGAATAAAAAAACCTTTGTCGAGAAGATTGCCGAGCTCGTCAATGAAAAGAAAATTGAAGGAATCTCTGATTTGCGTGATGAGTCAGATAAATCTGGCATGCGCGTAGTGATTGAGCTAAAACGTGGCGAGATTGCTGAAGTGGTGCTCAACAACTTATACAAACAAACGCAATTACAAGATACGTTTGGCATGAACATGGTGGCGCTATTAGACGGGCAGCCGCGCTTACTTAACCTAAAGCAAATGCTAGAAGCTTTTTTACGCCACAGGCGTGAAGTAGTCACGCGTCGCACTGTATTTGAACTTCGCAAAGCACGCGAGCGTGGTCATATATTAGAAGGTTTAGCAGTAGCTTTGGCAAACGTAGATGACATGATTGCGTTGATTAAAGCTGCACCAACGCCACCAGAAGCGAAAAAATCGTTGATGGCAAAAATATGGCAATCGCCAGTAGTCGAAGAGATGCTTAAACGTGCAGCAATGGAAGCATCGCGCCCTGAGGGATTATCTGTTGACTTTGGCTTAACACCAAATGGTTACAGATTGTCTGACGTGCAAGCGCAAGAAATTCTACAAATGCGCTTGCAACGTTTAACAGGCCTTGAACAAGATAAAGTCGTTAATGAATATAAAGAAGTAATGGACGTGATTGCTGATTTACTTGATATCTTAGCAACGGCATCAAGAGTGACAACGATTATTACTGATGAATTGTTAGAAATTAAAAGGTTGTTTGGTGACAAACGACGCAGCGAAATTATTGCCAATGCGCAAGATTTATCATTAGAAGATTTAATTACACCGCAAGACGTGGTCGTTACCTTGTCTCACACAGGTTACATTAAATCTCAACCACTTGATGAATATCGTGCCCAAAAACGCGGCGGTCGTGGTAAGCAAGCTGCACCGACTAAAGAAGATGACTTTATTGATAAAATGTTTGTGGCTAATACCCACGATTACATTTTGTGTTTCAGTAGTTTAGGTCAGGTATATTGGTTGAAAGTCTATGAAGTGCCGCAAGGTAGCCGTATTGGTCGCGGTAAGCCAATTGTTAACTTATTTCCTTTAAGCGAAGGCGAAAAAATTAACGCCATACTGTCAGTAAAAGAGTTTGATGAAAATCACTTTATTTTCATGACAACAGCTTTAGGAACGGTTAAGAAAACTGTACTAAACGAATTCTCAAACCCTCGAAAAAACGGCATTATTGCGATTAAACTAGATGAAGGCGACTATCTCATTGGCGCTGAAATTACCAATGGTAAAAATGACGTCGTACTCATTTCAAACGGTGGTAAAGCAGTTTGGTTTACTGAGGGCGATGTTCGTCCGATGGGACGGGCAACGCGTGGTGTGCGTGGCATGAAGCTAGCAGCTAAACAACAAGTATTGTCCTTATTGATTGCAGACAATGACCAACAAACCGTATTAGTGGCTACTGAAAATGGATTTGGTAAGCGCACAGTGTTAGCTGATTTCCGTCACTCAGGTCGTGGCACGCAAGGCGTCAAAGCAATTGCAGTAAGTGAGCGTAATGGTTTGGTAGTCGCCGCAAAACTAGTGAATGAAGATGATGAAATTATGCTTATTACCACTGGTGGCGTGCTAATTAGAACCCGCGTTAAAGAGATTCGTGAGCTAGGTCGCGCAACGCAAGGTGTAACACTCATTAACCTTGGTGAAGGTGAAAAATTATCTGGACTAGAGAAAATTGTAGAGACAGATGATGAGGCGAATGCTTAATTTAATTATAAAACTAATTATTCTTATGTAAGTTAAACAGTTTTAAGATTCAATCAATGACACAAATATTCAATTTTTCAGCAGGACCAGCAGTCCTACCTAAGACGGTGCTAGAACGAGCACAATTAGAAATGCTGGATTGGCACGGCTCTGGCATGAGTGTGATGGAAATGTCCCATCGTGGTAAAGAGTTCACCAGTATATTAGAAAAAACAGAATCAGATTTTCGTACATTGTTAAAAATCCCAAGCAATTACAAAGTATTGTTTTTGCAAGGGGGTGCAATTGCAGAAAATGCAATTATTCCAATGAACTTGCTTGATAATCGTGAGGCTGACTACGTGGTGACCGGCGCTTGGTCCAAACGTAGTGTGGATGATGCAAAAGCCTACGGAAAAATTAATATCGCAGCATCAAGCGAAGTTGAAGGCTTTAAGCATGTGCCAGAATACACTAGCTGGAAGCTAAATAAAAAAGCTGCTTATTTGCATATTTGTACCAACGAAACCATTAATGGTGTGGAGTTTGATGGTGTGCCAAACGCGGGCGAGGTACCAATTGTGGCTGATATGTCTTCTCACATTTTGTCACGCCCAATAGACGTAAGTAAATACGGTGTTATTTACGGTGGTGCACAAAAAAACATTGGCCCAGCAGGTTTAACCCTTGTGATTGTGCGGGAAGATTTGTTGGGTCATGCTTCAAAATTAACGCCTGCAGTATTTAACTGGAAAACACAGGCAGATAATCACTCTATGGTTAACACGCCACCGACTTACAGTATTTATATCGCTGGTTTAGTATTTGAGTGGCTGCTTACGATGGGCGGTGTGGACGGGGTTGAGCAACAAAATATTGCCAAAGCAAAATTACTTTATGATTATATTGATAACACTGATTTTTATGCAAACGATATAGCAATTAGAAACCGTTCACGTATGAATGTGCCATTTACTTTGCGCAACGCAACATTAAATGATGCATTTTTAAAAGGTGCTGAAGCCAATGATTTACTTCAATTAAAAGGGCATCGTATGGTAGGCGGAATGCGCGCATCTATTTACAATGCTATGCCAATTGCAGGTGTAAAAGCGCTCGTTTCATTCATGCAAGCTTTTGAAAGCAAGTATTGATCGCTATGAAAGTTCAGCCAAATATCGAAAAACTGAAAGCCTGTCGTGATGAAATAGATGCGATAGATAACCAAGTTTTACAACTTGTGAGTCGTCGAGCGGCTTTGGCGAGAGAAATTGGTGAGTTAAAAGATGATGGTGTGATTTATCGCCCAGAACGTGAAGCGCAGATTTTAAGACGCTTAACAGAGCAAAATGCCGGACCATTGTCGGCGGAAGCTGTAACCAATATTTTCCGTGGCATTATGTCAAATTGTCGTGCGCTTGAAAAAGAATTATCCATCGCTTTTTTAGGGCCAATTGGCACTTACAGTGAAGAAGCAGCCCTTAAACAATTTGGTTTAGGTCGCAATGCAGTGGTTTGTAGTTCTATAGATGAAGTTTTTCGAACATTAGAAAGTAACCAAGCAGACTACGGTATTGTACCTGTTGAAAACTCTACTGAAGGTGCGGTTGGCTTAACTTTAGATTTGTTATTGAGTAGCATGCTAAAAATTTGTGGTGAAATTACACTACCGATTCATCATTGTTTACTATCAAAACAAACGGATATTACACAAATATCGCATATTTTTTCGCATAGTCAATCATTGGCTCAATGTCATGAGTGGTTAAACAAACATTTGCCAAATGTTGCCCGCGAAGCAGTAAGTAGTAATGCGCGTGGCGCGCAAATGTCGCATGATTTAGTTGTTGCAGATGGCACTTTTGCCGCTGCCATTGCAAGTAAGCGTGCGGCTGAATTATTCGGTTTAAATATTTTAGCGGAAAATATTGAAGACGACCCGAAAAATACCACACGATTTTTAGTATTATCCAAACACGACGTCGCGCCATCTGGACAAGATAAAACTTCATTAGTGATTGCTACAAAAAATGTGCCTGGTGCTATGCTTTCCTTATTACAGCCACTTGCGGAGTATGGCGTAAGTATGACTAAGCTTGAATCAAGACCCTCAAAAATCGGTATGTGGGAATACATATTTTTTGTTGACATTGAAGGTCACTACTTGGACGAAAAAGTAGTTAAAGCCATCAACACAATTGAAAGCCGTGCGTCATTTGTAAAAATACTAGGTTCTTACCCAGTAGCGCTAATTTAGGCACGGATTACATCCTAACGCAGCTAACTTAAAATTGTGTCTGTAAAATACCGTTAAGTACATCTATTTTGAGCAGTGCGAAATGGCATAAACTTTCATTTAAGTTCAATCACTTACGTTTATAAGTCCACTACAAACGCTACATTTTTACGCGATTAATTAAACAATCCAGATTGGCACTATTGCTTGGTGCAATGGTGTATGAAGTGAATGGTATTTTAAATTTCTTGCTTGTGCCTAAAGAAACTCTCGACCAAATTGCTATGGTACTAATTACAACAATATTTACAATCCTAAGCATCTACAGACTTACTTTTTTTAAAACTTTTTAAAAAGTTTAATCAACAGTTGTTGATATTTGTACTTTTGCTAGCCAGCCTAGGATTGCTTTGGAAAATGATTTTGGTTGATAACCCTATATTTTCGTGCTGTTTTTCCGGTTTGTTGCTACTTATTTTTTGGATACACGCGTTTTCTGTTTAAATTTTAAGTATGCATTTTCCTGCATGTTGGGCATTGTGCTACTTTAAATTCTCTGTTTTTTTACATATATTCTTTAAATTATCGACACTTTAGATATCAAGATCTGGTGAGCAATATTTTTATATTAATCTCAGCTGTTGGTGTTTCCACTTTCGCTAATTACATTTCAGAGAAGCAAGAAAGAGCACTTTTTTTACGTGAAAAAGAACTAGACCGTGAACGTTACATTCAACGCAAGCTAGCACTTCATGACTATTTAACTAAATTTCCTAATCGCGCTCTACTACTTGACAGTCTAGAGCAGGCAATACATGAATCTAAAAAGGCTATCAGATTAATGCAGATTTTTTTGTTGATTTAGACAATTTTAAAAAAATGAACGATATTTACGGGCATGCAGTTGGTGACGCTGTTCTGGTTGAAGTTAGCTTGTGTTTAAAAGCTGCTGTTCGGGCCGCTGATAAGGTTGGTCGTATTTCTGGTGATGAGTTTTTTGTACTTGCGCGGGAGATTAAAAATATTGAGCAAGCGCAATTGTTGGGCAATAAAATTTTAGCCTTAATTAAACAGCCTTACTTTTGTGATGGGCAAGAATAAGAGATTGCTATATCAGCTAGCATTGGCTTATGTTTGTTACCGTACTATGGCGTCACTGCGCTAAACGTAATTGATAACGCAGACCAAGCTACGTACCAAGTTAAGCTATTACATAAGTCAGGCATTGGTTTGGCTATATTATAAAACAGTATATGGCTCAATTAACCTCATCAATTAGGCTTAAATAGTCGTGCCTATTAGCTTTATTGCTTAAGAAGCTAGGTTGACGTGTTAAAATCAGGCTTAAGTTCAAGCTATATAATTTTGTGAACTATTTTTAACCTAAATACTACTCAATTAAATGATAAATTTAGCACCAAGTTATATCCAAAAAATTGCCCCTTATCAAGGTGGTAAACCCATTACTGATGTTGCTCGCGAATTAGGCTTGCGGGTTGAAAGTATCATTAAACTAGCTTCTAACGAAAATCCATTAGGAATTAGCCCTAAAGCTGAGTTCGCCATTCAAGAGGCCCTGTTAAATATTGCGCGCTATCCAGATGGCAACAGCTTTGCACTGCGTGATGCAGTGGGTAAAAAGTTTAATGTTACGCCTGCACAAATTGTATTTGGCAATGGCTCAAACGATATTCTAGAGCTGGCTGCCCGTGCTTTTTTAACTATAGATTGTGAAACAATCTATTCGCAACATGCGTTTGCAGTATATCCATTGGTCACGCAGGCAACTGGTGCAAAGGGTGTAGTTGTTCCAGCTAAAGATTTTGGGCATGATTTAAGCGCTATGCTTGCAGCGATAACAGACAGAACACGCATGATATTTGTAGCTAACCCGAATAATCCAACGGGCACATTACTGGCCAAAGATGCACTATTAGCATTTTTAAAACAAGTTCCCAAACATGTTTTGGTGATGCTAGACGAAGCGTACGACGAATACCTATCTGTTGATCATAAGTCTGAAGCAATATCGTGGCTCGCTAAGTTTGAAAACTTGATTATTTCGCGCACTTTTTCAAAAGCTTATGGTTTAGCTGGTTTGCGTATTGGGTTTGGTTTAGCACACCCTGATATTGCCGACATGATGAATCGTGTGCGTCAACCATTTAACGTGAATAGCATTGCGCAAGCAGCTGCAGTGGCAACGCTTGCAGATGATGAGTTTGTAGAGCGTAGCTATGCTGCCAATAAAGCAGGAATGGCACAATTGACACAAAGTTTGGATAAGTTAGGCTTTGAATATATTCCATCTTTTGCCAATTTTATTAGTATTAAAGTTGGTAATGCGGGTGAGTATTATAAAAAGCTACTTGAAAATGGCGTGATTGTGCGCCCAGTGGCTAATTATGAAATGCCAGAATATTTGCGTGTAAGCATTGGACTATTTTCTGAAAATGCACGTTTTTTAGAAGTGCTAACTCAGATTCACAGTGAACTAAATTAATAAAAATTACACAGTAAAATTCATAGAATAAAATAAAAATGACAGATCAACAAAAACTAGCTACTGATGATGTACGAATAAAAGAAATTAAAACGCTTACTCCGCCATCAGCGATGCTTGAGTGTTTGAAAGAGAGCGTGCAAGCCACGCAAAATATACTTGCGACGCGAACTGCAATTCATAATATTTTATACCAAGCGGATGATCGTTTATTTGTAGTAGTAGGGCCATGCTCAATCCACGACACTAAAGCCGGTTTAGACTATGCGCAACGCTTATTAGAAGTAAGTAAAAAGTTATCAGCAGATTTAATGATAGTAATGCGCGTGTACTTTGAAAAGCCTCGAACTACTGTGGGGTGGAAAGGTTTAATTAACGACCCACACTTAGATGGTAGCTATCAAATCAATGAAGGTTTGGAACGCGCACGTAAATTTTTATTAGACGTGAACGAACTTGGCATGCCAGCCGGCATGGAGTTTTTAGATACAATTACGCCGCAATACACCGCAGACTTAGTGAGTTGGGGCGCGATTGGTGCGCGTACTACAGAATCGCAAGTGCATCGTGAGTTAGCCTCAGGCTTATCTTGCCCTGTTGGCTTTAAAAATGGCACTGATGGCAGCGTGCGTGTAGCCATTGATGCAATTAAAACTGCTTCAAGCCCACATCATTTTTTATCAGTCACTAAAGAAGGGCAGTCTGCAATAATTTCTACCACGGGCAATGAAGATTGCCATGTGATTTTGCGCGGTGGCAAAGCACCTAACTACGATGCAGAAAGTGTAAATGCCGCTTGTGCAAATATTTCTTCTGCGGGGCTTGCGCCAAGATTGATGATTGATTGCAGTCATGCTAACAGCAGTAAGCAGTATCAATTACAAAAAGAAGTTGCTGCGGATGTTGCAACACAATTGACCAACGGCGATGCGCGTATTGTTGGCATCATGATCGAATCTCACTTGAATGAAGGGCGCCAAGACCATGCTCCAGGTTGTGATTTGGAATATGGTAAATCGATTACTGACGCGTGTTTGGGCTGGGAAGATACGGTTGCGTTATTAGAGTCAATGGCAAAAGCAGTTCGTGCTCGCCGTGAAAAGCGTATTAAAGATGAGATTTAACGACTATTTGCTTAAAACACTGCTACGCATCATGAAATTACTTAGTGCTTATTCCGTATCTTGGCGGTGTTGCAAGGTTTAAATCAAGCGCAGAATTCGTTTCACGTTGTAGCGATAAGCAAACAACGATTTAATAAATTAACTAAAAAGGAAATCTATCATGTGGACAACTCCAGCAGCTACAGAAATGCGTTTTGGCTTTGAAGTAACTATGTACGTAATGAACAAGTAATTTTTGTTCTTACCATAGCGAAATTAGCTAAGTAGAAAAGGCTGCCGTGAGACAGCCTTTTTTTTATAAAAGTATTTTAACAAATGATTATAAGTGTTTATATAAAAAATGTGTCTATAAAAAACCGTTAAGTTTTTTTATATTAAGATAGTAAAAATATTGAGTATTTCAGATGTTATGTTTTTTAATCAATTTTAAAGTTAAGAGTTTATGCATATACACGTATTAGGCGCCGCAGCAGGCGGTGGTTTTCCACAATGGAATTGCAACTGCCCCAACTGTGATGGTTTGCGTAAAGGCACAATTAAAGCTACAAAACGAACGCAATCCTCGATCTGCGTAAGTAGCGACGGTGTAAACTGGGTCTTATTTAACGCGTCACCTGATGTATTGCAACAAATTCAAGATTTCGCGCCATTGCAACCAGCTCGCGAGATTCGTGATTCTGGCATACAAGCGATTATTTTAATTGACGCGCAAATTGACCACACAACAGGTTTATATATGTTGCGTGAAGGCAAAGTTAAACGTGAAATCTATTGTACTGATATGGTGTATGAGGATTTAACTTCGGGTAATCAAGTGCTCAATATTCTGGGCCATTATTGCGGCATTAATCATCATTCAATTGAGATTGATGGCAATGATGTCGGCAAACTAACTAGCTTTGAGATTCCTAATGTACCAGATCTTAAATTTACTGCAGTTGCCCTAAAAAGTGCAGCGCCACCTTATTCTCCTCACCGCAATGACCCACACCCTGGCGATACGATAGGTGTGTTAATTGAAGAAATTAGCTCAGGTAAAAAATGTTGGTATTCACCTGGTTTGGGAGAAATTGAACCGCATTTGCCAGAATTAATGAGCCAAGCAGATTGTATTATGGTAGATGGAACATTTTGGACAGATACTGAGATGATAGACATGGGTTTAATGACTAAAACTGCGCGTAGTATTGGTCACAACCCACAATCTGGAGAAGGCGGCATGATTGAGAAGTTATGTGAATTTAGCGATGCACGTAAGGTATTGATTCATATCAACAATACAAACCCAATTTTAAGAGAAGACTCAGCCGAGCGCGCAATATTAAATCAACATCACATTGAAGTTGCCTATGATGGCATGGACATTATTCTGTAAGGAAATAAGATGAATGCACCTGAAAAAAATTTAGCGACTAACGCCCCTTGGAGCCGCGCAGAGTTTGAAGATAAACTCCGTGAAAAAGGTCGAGGCTATCATATTTATCATCCATTCCATGTGATGATGTACGAAGGAAAGCTGACTAGGGAGCAGTTGCAATCATGGGTAGCTAACCGTTTTTACTACCAAATCGCAATTCCAATGAAAGATGCAGCCATTCTTTCAAACTGCCCAGATAAAGATATTCGCAAAGAATGGATTGTGCGCATTACTGATCACGACGGAGTAGGTGACCAAGTGGGTGGTATTGAGGCTTGGATACAACTTGGCGAAGCAGTAGGTTTAACGCGTGAGGAAGTCACTTCGCTTAAAATGGTGAGTCCTGGCGTGCGCTTCGCAGTAGATGCCTATATTAACTTTGCAAAACAGCGACCATGGCAAGAGAGTGTTTGCTCAAGCTTAACCGAGCTTTTTGCGCCACATATTCATCAGCAACGTATTAGCTCTTGGCCACAGATGTACCCGTGGATAAATGAAGATGGTTTAACTTATTTTAAAAAGCGTTTAACAGAAGCGCGTCGCGATGTAGAGCAAGGTTTAAGCGTGACGTTAGACTACTTTAGTGAAACACGTGAAAAGCAATTGCAAGCATTAGATATTTTGCAATTTAAACTCAATGTTTTGTGGGTGATTGCAGATTCAATTATGTTGGCATCCACCGATATTAAAGTAGAAGGGCGTGATTATTTGCGCCAACCTGTGATTCACTTTGACTAATTAAACAAGCATTAAAGCGCTAAAATTAAATTAAGAGAATACGATGGAAGATATTGAAATTAAACCTACTGCTAATCTTATTCAACACACCGATGTGTATGCGATTGCGCAACATCATCGCTTCCAATGGGAAGAAGCGCAACAAAGTTACGTGATACTTTTTCCAGAAGGCATGGTCAAACTTCATGGTGGCGCAGGTGAAGTGATTAAGCTTATTGATGGAATAGTGACTGTAGCTGAAGTTTTGCAAACGCTGAAAACAAAGTTTCCAGATGCTAAAAATATTGAAAAAGACATTATTGGTATGTTTGAAATGGCATACAACAAAGCTTGGATTCGTAAGCTTTAGGCAAAAAATAATAGGAGTAGAATTATGACACAAACATCATTAGGTGAATCAGTAGTTCAAAAAGTGGTACAGGCAGAACATCAATTAAATAACGGTGTAAGCGCAAACGCAACGCATACCCAGCCTCTATGGTTGCTTGCAGAGGTAACATATCGTTGCCCACTACATTGCGCATTTTGTTATAACCCTACCGATTACGATAAGCATACGCAAAACGAGCTAAGTACTGAACAATGGATTCAGGTCTTACGCGATGCACGTAAACAAGGGGCTATTCAATTAGGTATTTCTGGCGGCGAGCCTTTGCTTCGCGGTGATATCGAAGACATTGTGATTGAAGCAAAAAAATTAGGTTATTACAGTAATTTAATTACCTCTGGTGTCGGGTTAACTGAGAAACGCATTCAGGCTTTTAAAGACGGCGGTTTAGACCACATTCAGTTATCAATGCATGATATCACTGAAGAAATTAATAACTTTATAACCAATACACGTACTTTTGAGCTTAAGAAAAAAGTTGCTGCAATGATTAAAAATCATGGCTATCCAATGGTGCTTAACGTGGTAATTCACCGTTACAACATCGGTCATATTAAAGAAATTTTAGAGATGGCTGAAGCCTTAGGAGCTGACTATGTAGAGCTTGCCAATACGCAGTATTATGGTTGGTCATTGGTGAATCGTAGTCAACTCATGCCACTAAAAGAACAAGTTGATGAAGCTGAACGCATCACCAATGAATTCCGCGAAAAAGTCGGTAATAAGATGAAAATCTTTTTTGTGGTACCAGATTATTTTGGTAATAGACCCAAAAAATGTATGAACGGCTGGGGTGAAGTGTTCATGATTGTGACAGCCAACGGTGATGTACTGCCTTGCCATTCTGCACGAGTATTACCCAACATGCAGTTTCCAAATGTGCGTGATAATGGCTTAGAGTGGGCTTGGAAAGAAAGTCCTGCGTTTAACAAATACCGCGGTGATAGCTGGATGAATGACCTTTGTCGCACATGCCCAGAAAAAGAAAATGATTTAGGTGGATGTCGTTGCCAAGCATTTTTATTAACTGGTGATGCAACTGCGGCTGACCCAGTTTGTTCTCTGTCGCCA
>JBDNJL010000052.1:0-15741 GCA_041687795.1 Methylotenera sp.
GCAGAAGTGTTTATGGGTGATGTTGGCGCATTAGCACTCGGCGCAGCATTGGGAATTGTGGCAGTGATTGTGAGGCAAGAAATTATTCTCTTTATTATGGGTGGCGTATTTGTGATGGAAACCTTATCGGTTGCGGCGCAAGTCGCGTACTTTAAATACACTAAATTTAAAACAGGTATCGGTAAACGCATTTTTTTAATGGCACCGCTACATCATCATTATGAGCAAAAAGGTTGGAAAGAAACGCAAGTAGTTGTGCGCTTTTGGATTATCACCATGATGTTGGTTTTAGTCGGCATATCTAGCCTAAAACTTAGATAAGAAATAGAAAGTTTAATGAAAACAGAGCTCAAAAATAAACGTGTTTTAGTGCTAGGCCTTGGTGAAACGGGCTTATCTGCATTACGCTGGCTTAGTTGCCAAGGCGCACGTTTGTCAGTGGCTGATACGCGTGAAAATTCGCCAGGGGTCGAGGCTTTAAAAATAGAGTTACCAGAAGTAAAAATACATACTGGCGAATTTAAAGCTGATGTATTTGCTGAGGCTGAATTAATTGTTGCAAGCCCAGGCGTGCCGCTGAACACGCCTGAAATACAAACGGCAATTGCCCGCGGTATTAATGTTATTGGTGATGTTGAGCTGTTTGCACAATACCGCTCAAGTGAAGCAAAAGTCATTGGAATTACTGGTTCAAACGGCAAAACAACGGTGACGACTTTAGTGGGCGAAATGTGCAAATCTGCAGGTTTAAAAACAATCATTGCAGGCAATATTGGGTTGCCAGTGTTAGACGCTTTAAATATGCCTGTTGCAGATGTCTATGTATTAGAACTTTCAAGTTTTCAGCTAGAAACCACTAATAGTTTGGTTATTGATGCTGCAACAATGCTCAATTTATCTGAAGATCACATGGACAGATATGCGAGTTTTCAAGATTACGCCATTGCAAAGGCTCGTATTTTTTATCACGCTTTAGTGCAAGTGCTTAACCGCGATGATGCGTGGAGTATGTTAATGGCGCGGCCTAAGTTGCGTCAAATAACGTTTGGTTTAACTGAGAATGACGCAAATGAATATGGTTTAAATATTGTAGATGGTGATACATGGTTGATGGATGGCGATAAAGAGCTGATTAATTTGCAAGACTTAAAAATTATTGGTTTGCATAACGCATCCAACGCGCTAGCAGCAGTTGCACTTTGCCGTGCAATTGGTGTTGATTACGCGCCAATCATTCAAACTTTATATAACTTTAAAGGTTTGCCACACCGTGTGGAATGGGTTGCCAGTATTGATGACGTAGATTATTACGATGACTCAAAAGGTACCAACGTAGGCGCCACTTGCGCTGCCATTGCGGGTTTATCGCAAAAAGTTGTGCTAATTGCTGGTGGTGATGGCAAAGGCCAAGATTTTTCATCACTAAAGACTGCAGTTGCAGAAAATGCACGTGCAGTAGTGTTAATTGGCCGTGATGCCAACTTGATTGAAGCTGCACTACTTGAAGCTCAAGTTGATGGAATACAAGTGCCTATATACCACGCGATTGACTTGCCTGAAGCTGTGAGTATTGCTAAAAAAGTCGCCCAAACAGGTGATGCAGTGCTGTTATCACCAGCCTGCGCCAGTTTCGATATGTTTAAAAACTATGTTCATCGTGCAGAAGTGTTTGTCAGTGCAGTAATGCGTTTAAAGGAGCTTGCGTGATTAATACAATGTTTAATCGTGAGCATGTGAACTCGCCGAATTACGACCAAGGCTTGTTATGGGTTATTTTGATATTGCTTGGGTTAGGTTTGGTTATGGTGTATTCAGCTTCTATTGCAATTGCCGAAGCAGATAAAGCCGTCAGGCATCAGAGTAATTACTACTTGATTCGCCAAGCGATATTTTTATTGATTAGCCTCAGCGCAGCATTCGTGGCTTTTAATATACCTATCGCTTGGTGGCAAAAAATGGCACCTTGTTTATTTTTAATTGGGTTAGCTTTGCTCGTGTTAGTGCTTATTCCTGGCATTGGTCGCGTGGTCGGTGGTAGCCGCCGCTGGTTATCTTTGTTTGTGATTAATCTACAACCTTCTGAGTTTATGAAGCTCTTTGCAGCCATGTATGTGGCGGATTACACCGTGCGCAAAGGCGCGCTTATGGATAGCTTTAAACATGGTTTTTTGCCAATGTTGGCAGTGATGTTGCTAGTTGGTGGTCTGCTATTACGTGAGCCAGACTTCGGTGCCTTTGCGGTAATCGCGGCAATTTCAATCTCAATTTTATGGTTAGGCGGCATTAATGGCAAGATTTTTGGCGGCTTGATTGTGTTGCTAATAATCGGGTTCGTGTTCCTTATTTGGAGCTCACCTTATCGATTAGAGCGCGTGATTGGTTTTATGGATCCGTGGGCAGACCCCTATGGCAAAGGTTACCAGTTATCGCATGCACTCATCGCGTTTGGTCGTGGAGAATGGCTAGGCGTGGGCTTGGGTGCAAGTGTAGAAAAATTACTTTATTTGCCAGAGGCGCACACCGACTTTTTATTAGCGGTAATAGCGGAAGAGTTGGGTTTTGTCGGTGTGTTTGCGGTGCTTGCTTTATTTGTATGGATAATCATTCGCGCATTTGGTATTGGCAAAGAAGCCATTGCAAATGAGCGTTATTTTGCCGCGTTGCTTGCGCAAGGTTTGGGTGTTTGGATGGGCGTACAAGGCATGATTAACATGGGTGTAAACATGGGCATTTTGCCGACTAAGGGCCTGACATTACCGCTACTTTCATTTGGCGGTAGCGGTATTTTGGCAAATTGTATTGCCATGGCAATTTTGCTAAGAATTGACTATGAGAATCGTCGATTACAAAAAGGTTTGCCAGCATGAGCGCCAATATAACAGTAGGCAAAACAAAAACACTTATGGTCATGGCAGGAGGCACAGGCGGGCATGTGTATCCAGCGATGGCGGTGGCTGATCATTTAAAACAGCAAGGCTGGAATATCGTCTGGTTATGCACTAAAGGCGGTATGGAAAATCGCTTAATTGAGAATAAAGACTACCAAAAAGTCATGATTACTATGCAAGGCGTGCGAGGCAAAGGATTAATGGGTTGGATGCTGCTGCCTTTTAAATTACTTAACGCTTTTTCACAGGCACATTTTGCGATTAAACAATACCCGCCAAATGTGGTGCTGGGCATGGGCGGTTTCGCGGCATTTCCTGGGGGCATAGTTGCTTGGTTAATGCGTAAACCTTTGCTGATACATGAGCAAAATTCAGTAGCAGGTTTAACCAATAAAACATTGGCATATCTCGCAAAAAAAACATTAGTGGCTTTCCCATCATCTTTTGGCGATAAAGCGATATTGGTCGGCAATCCAGTGCGTAAAGAAATTATTCAAATAGCTACGCCAGAAGCGAGATTTAAAGCAAGTAATGATAAAGAACCAAATGCGCTATTAAAGCTATTGGTCGTTGGTGGCAGTTTAGGTGCACATGCTTTAAATGAAATCATACCCAAAGCGCTTTCGGAAATTGCTTTAGAACGTCGCCCAGTCGTTGTGCACCAAGCGGGTGAAAAACACATTACGGCTTTGAAAGCGAATTACCAAGCCGTAAATGTAAGTGTAGATGCTAAAGCCTTTATTAACGACATGGCTTCAATGTATGCATGGGCAGATGTCGTGTTTTGTCGTGCAGGCGCGCTTACCATCGCAGAGCTTTCCGCTGCAGGTGTTGCAAGTGTGTTGGTGCCTTTCCCATATGCGGTAGATAACCACCAAACAGGCAATGCGCGCTACTTATCAGATGCAGGCGCGGCTATATTAGTAAAGCAGACAGAATTTACTGTGCAAAAAGTGGTGGATATTTTGAAGAATTTAGACCGAGAAAAATGTTTAAACATGGCAATAAAAGCGCGAAAACTAGGTAAACCAGAGGCAACCGTTGCAGTTGCAACGATATGCATGGAGCTAGCTATATGAAGCATAAAGTAAAAAATATTCACTTTGTCGGCATTGGCGGTTCTGGGATGAGCGGCATTGCCGAAGTGCTAATTAACTTAGACTTTAGCGTGAGTGGTTCGGACTTAGCTTCCAACGCTACCACTAAGCGCTTGATTGATTTTGGCGCAACTGTGTATCAAGGCCACGCGACCCAAAACTTGGGCGATGCCGATGTGGTCGTGGTTTCAAGCGCAGTTAATGAAGAGAATCCAGAAATTAAAGCGGCACGAGCTAAAAATATCCCCGTAGTGCCACGAGCGTTAATGTTGGCAGAGTTAATGCGCTTTAGACAAGGCATTGCTGTAGCAGGTACACATGGCAAAACGACTACGACTAGCTTGATTGCGAGTATTTTGGCTGAAGCAGGCATGGACCCAACTTTTGTGATTGGTGGCAAGTTGGAAGCGGCAAATGCGAATGCAAAACTAGGCACTGGAGAATATATTGTGGCAGAAGCCGATGAGTCTGACGCTTCGTTTTTACACTTAACGCCTGTAATGGCAGTGGTGACCAATATTGACCAAGACCATATGGATACTTATGAGCATAGCTTTGAAAAATTAAAAAACGCATTTGTAGAGTTTTTGCAGCAGTTACCGTTTTGGGGCATGGCTGTGGTGTGTGTTGATGACGCGAATATTCGTGAAATTTTACCGCGCGTGACTAAGCCCGTGATGACCTATGGTTTTAGCAAAGAAGCAAGGATTCGTGCCAAAAACGTAATGGCAGATGACGGAAAAATGCATTTTACAGTGCAGCGTATCAATGGCATAACTACCGAGTTTGATGTAACACTTAACTTGCCTGGAAACCATTATGTGTTGAATGCGCTAGCCGCCATTGCAATTGCCAGCGAGCTAAACGTGCCAGATGCTGCAATTATTAAAGCGCTAAAAGAATTTAAAGGCGTTGGTCGCAGGTTCGAGCGTTATGGCGAAATAAGCACTAAAAATGGTTCTTTTACGTTAATTGACGACTATGGACATCACCCAGTAGAAATGCAGGCAGTGATTGCGGCAGCGCGCGCGGCTTTTCCAAATCGTCGTTTGGTTATGGCGTTTCAGCCTCATAGATACTCGCGTACACGTGATTGTTTTGAGGATTTTGTTCGTGTGCTTTCAGGAACAGATGTATTGCTATTGACAGAGGTTTATTCAGCAGGAGAGGCGCCAATTGTAGCGGCAGATACGCGTTCATTGATCCGCGCTATTAGAGTAGCTGGCAAAGTAGAGCCACAATTTGTTGAAAACACAGATGAGTTGCCAGAAGCAATTCTTGCCGCTGTTAAGCCAAACGATGTAGTGATTGTGATGGGTGCAGGTTCAATTGGACAAGTCGCATTAAAAACAAAGTTACTTAGTAATGAAGCTAAGCTGGTGGAAGCACAAGCAAATGCCTAGGCAGTCACAGACTATTGCTGGAAAGTTACTACTTAATGAGCCATTAGCGCGCTACACGAGTTGGCGAGTAGGTGGCAAAGCCGACCAGCTATACATCCCAACGTGCCTAGATGACCTATGTGCATTTTTGAAAAGTATCGATGCTAGTGAAACGATTTATTTTTTAGGGTTGGGATCTAACTTATTGGTGCGCGATGGTGGCGTACGCGGCACGGTTATTTTGATGCATAACGTTTTGACAGAGTTAAAAGTGGACGGTGATTTAGTCTATGCAGAAGCCGGCGTAACTTGTGCAAAGCTAGCAAAATTTTGCGCGAAAGCAGCTTTTAGTGGTGCAGAGTTTTTTGCAGGAATTCCAGGGACTTTAGGCGGCGCATTGGCGATGAATGCAGGTTGTTACGGAACTGAAACATGGAATGTGGTTTCAAGCGTAACGACTATTGACCGCCAAGGAAAACTTAACGTCCGTTCACAGGCAGATTTTATTGCGAGTTACCGCCACGTGGATATGCCAGTTGCAGATGAATGGTTTGTAGGCGCGTGGCTAAAATTACCATTAGGAGATGCGAATGAATCTGCGCAAAAAATTAAAGCACTACTTGCACAACGTTTAGCCTCGCAACCACTTAACTTACCGAGCGCGGGCTCTACTTTTAGAAACCCTGCTGGAGATTATGCAGCAAGATTAATAGAAGTCAGTGGTTTAAAAGGCTACATCATTGGAGGCGCACAAGTGTCTGAAAAGCATGCCAATTTTATCGTAAATATTGGCGGAGCAAATGCTCTAGATATTGAATTATTGATTAAACATATGCGCGAAACGGTATTGGATAAACAAGGCGTTGCTTTGCAACAAGAAGTAAAAGTAATCGGTGAGTATCAAGGTACTTAGAAAGATAGAGATGGCTAATGAGCTCAAAGCAAAAAAATAAATTTGGAAAAGTAGCGGTGTTAATGGGCGGCCGCTCAGGTGAGCGTGAAGTGTCATTAAAAAGTGGCAATGCGGTATTAGCTGCGCTTAAAGCGCAGGGCGTTGATGCAGTGGCCTTTGATCCGCGCGATAAGCCACTGCTCGACTTAGAAGTGTTTGACCGTGTGATGATCAATCTGCATGGACGTTTTGGCGAAGACGGATGCATACAAGGCGCCTTAGAAATGCTGCAAATTCCATATACAGGTAGCGGCGTTATGGCTTCTAGCATTGGTATGGATAAATGGCGTACTAAATTGTTGTGGCGCGCTACCAATGTAGTTACGCCGGATTTTGAGTTAGTAACAGCGAAAAGCAACTTTTCAGAAATAGAAGCAAAGTTAGGTTTGCCGTTATTTGTAAAACCAGCCAATGAAGGCTCTAGTCTTGGTATTAGTAAAGTAAAAAAAGCTGGGGGTTTGAAAGCCGCTTATGACTTAGCAGCTAAGGCTGATCCATTAGTGATAGCAGAGAAGTTTGTAGGTGGTGGGGAATATACCGTTGGCATTATTGAAGACACAGTTGGGCTTAAAGCATTGCCGATTATTCGCATCGTACCAAAAAATGAATTTTATGATTTTGAAGCAAAGTATTTACGCGATGACACCCAGTATTTATGCCCTTGCGGATTAAGTGCAGAACTAGAGGCACAAATTCAGCAAGAAGCATTGCTTGCTTTTAAAGTAATTGGTTGCAAAGGATGGGGGCGAGTGGATTTTTTAATGGATGAGGCAGGCCAACATTACTTTTTGGAGGTAAACACTAGCCCAGGAATGACAGATCATAGCTTGGTGCCAATGGCTGCAAAAGCTGTAGGTATTAGTTTTGAGCAGTTGGTTGTAAAAATTTTGGAATCTGCTGATGTGGGATAAACCAATAGTGCTTAACTGGATAGCCAATATGCTTTTTGCGATAAGTGCAGTGGTCATAATGTATACGGTGATTTATTTAGTAGTGCATTTGCCAATTTTTCCGCTGCGCGAAGTAAAAATTGATGGGCAGCTAAGTCACGTGAGCCGTGAGCAAATTAAATTAATTGTGGCAAAACATTTGAAAGGAAACTTTTTTACACTGGATTTAGTAAAAGCGCGTGACACCTTTGAAAAATTACCATGGGCGCGGAACGTGAGTGTGCGACGTCGTTGGCCAGATAAGTTAGAAGTGGTGATTGAAGAGCATCAAGAATTAGCAAGGTGGGGAAATATTGCACTAGTAAATACCTATGGTGAATTATTTCATGCCGCTTCCGGTAGTGATTTGCCTATATTTTATGGGCCAGGAGATGGCGTGGTAGAAGTCGCTTTGCAATATGACGAGTTTAATAAAACTTTAAAAGTAGCTAATTTACAAATTGCTAGCTTAGCCCTTACGGCAAGGCGTGCATGGCAAATTACCACCGTAAATGGCATTGTTGTTGAGCTTGGACGAGTGGAAATGCAGCCGAGACTAGCAAAATTTGCCAGTGTGTATAGCACCACTCTTGAAGGATTGAACAAGAAAATTACTTATGCAGATTTACGTTATCCGAATGGATTTGCCGTGCGTAAGCCAGCTTATTAGTGAGTGACAATAATTATAGTGTATAGAACGAATCACCGTGGATAAACCCACGTAGGGAGCAATAAATGAGCAGAGTAAAAGAAGATAAAAACTTAATCGTAGGCCTAGATGTTGGCACATCAAAAATTGTGGCAATAGTGGCAGAGTTGCAGCCAGAGGGCACGCTAAAAGTGATTGGTTTAGGACAGCACATTTCACGTGGCTTAAAAAAAGGCATGGTAATCAACATTGATTCCACCATGCAAGCCATACAGCGTGCGCTAGAAGAAGCAGAGCTAATGGCAGATTGCAAAATTAATAATGTATACACAGGCATTGCAGGCAGCCATATTAAAAGCTTGAACTCACACGGCATGGTGAAAATTAAAGATGCTGAAGTCACGCAGATGGATGTGGACCGGGTAATTGAAACTGCGCAGGCAATTTCATTACCAGCAGACCAGCAAATTTTACATATTTTAACGCAAGAATTTGTGATTGATGGCCAAGAAGATGTGCGAGAGCCTTTGGGCATGAGCGGCATGAAGCTAGAAGTAAAAGTGCATATCGTAACTGGTGCCGTTGCAGCCGCTCAAAACATAGTGAAATGCATTAAACGTTGTGGTATTGAAGTAAGCGATTTGGTATTGCAGCCTCTTGCCTCAAGCCTTGCGGTTCTAACAGAAGATGAAAAAGAATTAGGCGTTTGCTTAGTGGATATTGGTGGCGGTACCACTGATATTGCGGTGTTTAAACAAGGTGCGATTCGTCATACAGCAGTAGTGCCAATTGCAGGCGACCAAATGACGAATGATGTAGCGGTGGCTTTTAGAACGCCTACACAATCAGCGGAAGATATAAAAATTAAACATGGTTGCGCGCTAAGGCAGCTTGCCGACCCACGCGAAATTGTAGAAGTAACGGGAGTAGACGGTCGTGAACCGCGACAGCTTTCAGTACAAACCTTAGCCGAAGTGTTAGAGCCACGTGTAGTGGAATTGTATGAGATGGTGCTAAACGAGTTACGTCGAAGCGGTATGGAAGAAATGATTGCATCGGGCATCGTGATTACTGGCGGCTCATCAATGATGCGAGGCATGGTAGAGCTTGGCGAAGAGATTTTTCATATGCCAGTGCGTATGGGTTTACCACGCTACGTAGGTGGATTGTCTGAAGTGGTGAGTAATCCGCGTTATGCCACAGCGGTTGGTTTATTACTTACAGGTAAAAGTAGATTAGAAAGACATCTAAGCGGGCAAATGGAAACAGGCACTATTGGGCAAATATTTGAAAAAATGAAGAGTTGGTTTCAGGGTAATTTTTAGTAGAAAAAGTTAGTTTGTAAGGCAGGTAGGGCAGGAAAAGCAAGATAGGTAGTTTGGGTAATTTGTTAGTTCAAAAAGAGGAGAATTAAAATGTTTGAGATTATGGAAAAGAACGCACAAGAAGCTGTTATTAAGGTCATTGGCGTTGGTGGTTGCGGTGGCAATGCAGTGGCGCACATGATAGAAAAAAATGTAGAAGGCGTAGAGTTTATTTGCGCAAATACAGACATGCAAGCGCTTAAAAAGAGTAAGGCTAAAACCTTGTTACAAATGGGCGTTGCTATGACTAAAGGGCTAGGCGCAGGCGCTAAACCTGAAATTGGTCGTGAAGCTGCGCTAGAAGATCGCGATGCTATTGCCGAATTGATTGATGGTGCTGATATGCTCTTTATTACCGCAGGTATGGGTGGTGGAACAGGTACGGGAGCTGCACCAATTATTGCGCAAGTGGCTAAAGAAATGGGTATTTTAACCGTGGCAGTGGTGACTAAGCCTTTCGCTTTTGAAGGGAAACGTAATAAGGTTGCCATTGAAGGTTTGGAAGAGCTTTCGCAGTATGTAGACTCACTTATCGTCATTCCAAACGAAAAGCTTATGGAAGTATTGGGTGAAGATGTACCATTTTTAGAAGCATTCAGAGCAGCTAATGATGTACTTCATAATGCAGTTTCTGGCATTGCAGAAATTATTAATTGTCCAGGTTTAGTGAACGTTGACTTTGCTGATGTGCGCACAGTAATGTCAGAAAATGGCATGGCGATGATGGGTTCTGCAATTGCAACTGGCCCAGACCGTGCACGTATTGCAGCTGAACAAGCAGTAGCCAGCCCATTGCTTGAAGATGTAAGTCTATCTAATGCGCGCGGTGTTTTGGTGAACATCACTTCGTCAATGACGATGAAGATGAAAGAGTATTATACTGTGATGAACACTATTAAAGAGTTTACCGCTGAAGATGCTACCGTGATTGTAGGCACAGTGTTTGACGAATCGATGGGTGACAGTTTGCGTGTAACAATGGTGGCTACTGGCTTGAGTGGTTCGCAACGACGCCAACAAAAACCTGAATTAAAAGTAATGACAGCACGAGTAGTACGCGATGGAACAACTAATCAACCAATCTATATTGGTGGTAACGTCAATACAATGGCGGATGATGAAATGCCTGCAGTGTTTGCCACTAATAATCGTCGTGCGCAAGTTGAGGCAATGAAGATGTCTGGTGTAGAAGAGTATGATATCCCCGCATTTTTACGCAAACAAGCGGACTAGGTAGTTATGAAGCATTGAACTAAACTTTTGAATTAATTGACTTAATAGTATGTAAGTTAATATTTTGTAACAATTTTAAGACTAATCGTATGATTAATGCGTGATATTGTTGCTCTATATATTAAGTTAAAAATGTGTCTGTAAAAAACCGTTAAGTTTTTTACATCTAATAGCAAAACCGTTAAGTTTTTTACTTTACAAAGTTAAATCAGTAGTATTTTAATAGTGTATGTAAGTTTTAGTATTAAAGGATGTTCGATAAAGCATGTTAAAGCAACGTACATTAAAAAAAGCGATTAACGCCACAGGCGTTGGGTTGCACAACGGTGAAAAGGTTACTCTTACCCTCCGCCCCGCCGCGCCCAATACTGGCATTATTTTCAAACGGGTTGATCTGCCTCAGCCCAATGAAATTAAAGCCACGCCTGATGCGGTGCGTGACACACGTTTATGCTCTGCGTTAGAAGAAAATGGTGCGCGTGTTGCAACGGTTGAGCATTTAATGTCTGCGCTTGCAGGTTTGGGAATAGATAACATTTATATTGATGTAAATGCGTCTGAAATTCCAATTATGGACGGTAGCTCTGGGCCTTTTGTATTTTTGTTACAAGAAGCCGGCATAGAGGAGCAAGCTGTTGCTAAAAAATTCATTCGCGTAAAAAAGGTTGTAGAAGTGATTGAAGGCGACAAGTGGGTGCGTTTTGAGCCTTACAACGGCTTTAAAATTGACTTCACTATTAATTTTAACCACCCAGTGTTTGAAAACTCTGGCAACAATGTCAAAATTGATTTTGCTGCGGATTCGTATATTAAAGAAATCAGTCGAGCACGTACGTTTGGATTTATGCATGAGGTTGAATACTTACGCTCCAATGGTTTAGCGCGTGGTGGAAGCTTAGAAAACGCGATAGTGTTAGATGAGTATCGCGTTTTGAATTCAGATGGCTTGCGTTACGAGGATGAGTTTGCAAAACATAAAGTATTAGATGCTATTGGCGATTTATATATGCTTGGCCACCCAGTTATAGGTGCGTTTTACGCATATAAATCAGGTCACGCGCTCAATAACCAATTATTACGTGCCTTAATGCAAGATGAAACTGCGTGGGAATACACCACATTTGAAAAGCAAGAAGATGCGCCAGATGCCTTTTTGGTGCAAAGTAATTTGACGCCGCAACCTATTTACTGAGTTTTTAATGTATTGAATTTATAAGGCTGTCCAAGCGAGAAATTTGTAGAAAACTTTTGATTCAATAAAGGGGTCAACGTGTTAGTGATTCGCCTAATATTTGTGTTATTAGTCATTACTGCAATGGTTTTACTAGGGTTGTATATACTGAAAAGTGATAAAAAATACCTACAATACTTTAAAAAAACAATTCAGTATTTAATCTACTTGTTGTTATTAGTCGCAGTTTTATTTTTAGTGCGTCGACTACTTTAGGCTTAAATACCAATCGCTATGCAAGTCCAGTCACATATTATTAATATTCAGTCTTTATTATTGAGCGCTTCAATTAGCTTGCTTACAGTATTTTCAAATAATACCTTAGCAATGTCAGACGAAGCTGTCTTCCAGCACGCGCGTGAAGCGTATGCTAGCAAAAACGAAATCTCTCTCGCTCAAGATGCCGCTGATTTAAAGATTCAAGAATATAGTTTAGCGTCTTACGCATCCTATTGGCTCATGCTCTTAAGGCTAGACCGAGCTTCGCCCGCTGAAATACAGTCGTTTTTAAAACAATATGCTAATTTGCCTTTTGCTGACCGCTTACGTGGAGAGTGGCTTAAAAAACTAGCTAAACAACAAAATTGGCCTTTATTTTTTGAGCAATACGCGGAATATAAGCGTGATGATTTAGCGGTGCAATGTAGCGCTTTACAAGGCAAAACAACAGCAACCAAGCTAGATTTTAGTGATGCTGATATTAAAGCAGCAAAATCGATTTGGTTTACAACTTCGGATTTACCAAGTTTATGCTCACCACTATTTGATGCTTTACAAAAAACTGGTGCGTTAAGCGCAGATGATATTTGGGCAAGATTTAGACTGGCGCTGCAAGATGGCAAACTTAATGTTGCTAAATCCATTGCAAATAATATACCAAACATTGATAAAACTAATTTTAAGCTAATAGATCTTGCTTACCAAGCACCTAAATTATTTTTAGATAAAAAAATGATTTCATATAAAACGCGCTTAGGCGTTGAGCTTAATTTATACGCGCTTGATCGATTGGCGCGTACTAACTTAGCTAGCGCAATTACAACTTACAATTCATTGCAAACAAATTTTGATGCGGATAACCGTTCGTTTGGCTGGGGTCGCATTGCATGGCATGCAGCGCGAGTGCATCATCCCAATGCTTTAAAATATTACGCGTTAGCCGAAAAAAATAAACTAGATAAAGAACAGCTTGCTTGGTATGCCCGCGCGGCACTTAGAGCAAATAATTGGGCTAGTATAGAAGCAGCAATCGCTGCTATGCAAGCCAAACAAGCAGATGAAGGCGTTTGGCGCTACTGGAAAGCACGCGCTTTAAAAGAACAAAATCAACAAGCTGAGTCAGTAGTCCTTTTTAGCCAGCTGGCTAAAGAACGGCATTATTACGGTTGGTTGGCTGTAGAAGAATTGGACGGTGTAATGGCCAATCCTGCCACGCAATACACACCATCAGATATTGAAGTCACAGCAATAGCGAGCGAGCCCGCCATTAAACGTGCAGTGGAGTTAAATCGATTGGAAATGCGTTGGGAGGCAAAAGCCGAATGGGCATGGGCAACGCGTAATTTTGATGATAAACAATTGCTTGCGGCATCCGAATATGCGTTGCGACAAAAATGGTTTGACGTGGCCATCAGCACAGCAGATAACACACAGCAAACGCATGACTATAATTTGCGCTACCCAACGCCTTATCGTGATTTAATGAGTAAGTCTGCTAATGACGAAGCGCTAGATGAAGCTTGGGTGTATGGTTTAACAAGACAAGAAAGCCGATTTATGCATTTTGCAAAATCTGGCGTTGGTGCAGCAGGTTTAATGCAACTCATGCCAGCTACAGCAAAGTGGGCAGCAAAACGCATGGGTTTAGATGGTTACAACAACGATATGATTCATGATTTAAATACTAATGTATGTATTGGCACCTATTACATGCGCCATACTTTAGAGTTGATGGGTGGGCAGGCAGTGATGGCAACTGCGGCGTATAATGCAGGACCTAGTCGCGCTAAACGCTGGTTAGCCACTGAGCCATTAGAGGCCGCGGTGTACATAGAAACTATACCATTTGCCGAAACAAGAATGTATGTGCAAAAGGTGATGGCAAATGCACATATGTATGCACCGCGGTTAAACGCTAAAATACAAACTTTCAAATCCCGATTAGGCTTAATTCCTGGATCGGGTAAACCAGAAATAATAGAAGAAGATAACCAATAAAAGGCAAGAGTTAAAATGCAATTAAAAGAAGTGTGTGTGCTTGGTGGCTCAGGTTTTGTAGGCAGTGCTATTGTGGCAAAGTTAGATTCTGCAGGTTACGTTGTTAAGGTATTAACGCGCCGTCGTGAATCAGCTAAACATCTGTTTTTGCTACCTAACGTACAAGTGGTGGAATGCAATGTATTAGATTATCAAGCACTCAATGCAGAGTTACGTGGAGCAGATGCGGTTATTAACTTAATTGGTGTTTTGCACCAAAGTCGTAAGCTAAGTTTTAACACCATGCATCACCAATTGCCTGCACAAATCGCTAGAATTTGCACTGATTTAGGCATTAAGCGTTTGGTGCACATGAGTAGCTTGGGTGCGGACGCGCGTGCGCCTAGCCAATACTTGATTTCTAAAGCGCTGGGAGAGCGTGCGATTCAGGGCTTTAGTGAGCAATTAAACACCACTATTTTTAAGCCATCCATCATTTTTGGTCGTGGCGATAGCTTTATCAATCTCTTTGCTACGCTGATTAAATCATTGCCCGCTGTGTTATTGGCTAAACCGAATGCTAAATTTCAACCAATTTGGGTAGAAGATGTAGCTTCTTGCTTTGTCAGTTGCTTAGAAAATATTGATACTTACGGTAAAACTTACGCGCTTGCAGGGCCAAAAGTGTATACGTTTAAAGCGCTATTAAAAACCATTATGCAAACAATCAATATCACGCGTCCAATCATAGGCCTAAACGACACTTTGTCTTACGCGCAAGCTTTTATGATGGAGCTATTGCCAGTTAAGTTAATGTCGCGTGATAACGTAAAATCTATGGAAATTGATAGCGTTAGCAACGCGCCTTTTCCAGCAATATTTGGCATTACGCCCACAGCGTTAGAAGCAGTCATTCCAGAGTATTTAGTTAACAAAACACCTCGTGGCGCTTATGATCGTTTTCGTAGTCATGCCGCTAGGTAAGCCATAACATTTCCATGCAAGTCTATGTCGTTGGTGGCGCGGTGCGCGATGAGCTCTTAGGCTTGCTTGTTAAAGACCGTGATTATGTAGTGGTTGGTAGCACGGTAGAAGAAATGCTTAACCTAGGTTACAAACCTGTTGGTAAAGACTTCCCAGTTTTTTTACATCCAATCACGCATCAAGAATATGCCCTGGCGCGTACTGAGCGAAAAACGGCAAGCGGATATAAAGGCTTTGCGGTGCATACCGCGCCAGATGTTAGCCTGGTTGATGATTTAAGTCGTCGTGATTTAACCATCAACGCCATTGCCCAAGATAATAATGGCAACTTAATAGACCCATTTAACGGCGTAGCCGATATTCAAAGCAAAACACTACGCCATGTGAGTGATGCTTTTGCAGAAGATCCTGTACGCATTTTGCGCGCCGCGCGTTTTGCCGCGAGGTTTACCGAGTTCACCGTGGCGCCTGAAACGAATAAGTTAATGCAACACATGGTACAAAACGGCGAGATTGATGCCTTAGTTTCTGAGCGTGTTTGGCAAGAGCTTGCAAAGGGCTTAATGGAAGAAAAGCCATCACGTATGTTTGCCATACTGCGAGATTGCGGCGCTTTGAAAAAAATTCTTCCAGAGTTAGATAGATTATGGGGCGTACCGCAACGACCAGAATATCACCCAGAAGTTGATACAGGCGTGCATGTAATGATGGTAATTGACTACGCGGCAAAACAACATTTTTCATTGCCTATTCGTTTTGCCGCTTTAATGCACGACCTTGGCAAAGGCACCACACCTAAAGAAATGTTGCCGCGCCACATTGGGCATGAAGACCGA
>JBDNJL010000053.1:0-21937 GCA_041687795.1 Methylotenera sp.
ATAAACAAGTGTTGTGAACAAGTGGGTGTTACAAGCAGTAGTGTTCAAAATTGAACCGCTACGCTACACACCTTCAGGCATACCGTTGTTAAGTGTAGTGTTGCAACATGATTCAGAGCAAGTTGAAGCTGGCATGAAGCGTAAAGTAGGTTGTGAAGTAAACGCTGTTATTTTAGGTGCTTTAACTTTAGAACAGTTTACAAAACTAAAGATTGAAGTGGGTAGCCAAATAGTTGCCACTGGATTTTTAGCTAAACGCAGCCTTAAAAGCACACAAATGGTCATGCACATTAACCATATAGAATTGATAAGCTAGCTTATTTAACAGATTAGGAGTTCAAGATGGCAAGAGAAATGTACAAACGCCGCCGTTACTGCCGTTTTTCAGCAGAAGGCATTAAAGAAGTCGATTACAAAGATGTTGATCTATTAAAAGATTTCATCTCAGAAAACGCAAAAATTATCCCAGCACGTATGACGGGTACTAAAGCGCGTTATCAACGTCAGCTAACGTCTGCGGTTAAACGCGCACGTTTCTTAGCGTTGCTTCCATTCACTGACAAACACCAATAATACGGAGGCTACCATGCAAATTATTTTATTAGAAAAAGTGGGTAACCTAGGTAATTTAGGTGATGTTGTTAAAGTTAAAGATGGTTTCGGCCGTAATTTTTTAATTCCACAAGGTAAAGCAAAACGCGCAACAGAAGCGAATAAAGCTGAATTTGCAGCGCGCCGTGTAGAGTTAGAGAAACAGCAGGCAACGATTTTAGCCGCGGCACAAGCACGTGCTGAGAAATTAGCCAGTTTCTCAGTTTCAATCGCACAAAAAGCGGGTGTTGATGGTCGTTTGTTCGGCTCGGTTGGCAACGGTGATATTGCTGAAGCATTGGTGGCTCTTGGCTTTGAAGTGGTTAAGGCTGAAGTGCGTTTGCCAAACGGTCCGTTAAAAACTGTTGGTGATCACCCTGTTACTGTTGCTTTGCATCATGATGTGACGGTAGAAATTACAGTTTCAGTGGTTGCAGAAGCTTAAGATTTAATGCGTAAAAATGTGTCTGTAAAAAACGGTTAAGTTTTTTTTACACACAATCAAAAAAGGCTACTTCGGTGGCCTTTTTTATTGCGTATAATTAAGTTTATGGCAGATGATCAATTAGACGCATTAAAAATTCCCCCTCACTCTGTAGAAGCCGAACAATCAGTCATTGGCGGCTTATTACTTGAGAACGAAGCGCTTGATAAAGTTGCGGACATTCTCACTGCAAAAGACTTTTATCGACATGACCACAAAACAATTTTTGAGCATATTGTTAAACTGATTGAGCATAATCGACCTGCGGATATTGTGACGGTTGCAGAATCGCTTGAAAACAGCGCTACACTCTCTGGTGTTGGTGGTATTGCTTATTTAGGCGCGCTTGCACAAAACACGCCCACCGCCGCTAATATTCGCCGCTATGCAGAAATTGTGCATGAACGCGCAGTCATGCGTCAGCTTGTGGTGGTAGGCTCAGGCATCGCAGAAAGCGCGTATGCTCCTAACGGACGTGATGCTCAACAGCTTTTAGATGAAGCTGAAGCTAAAATTTTCCAAATTGCTGAAGGCGGTAAAAAAAGCGCTGCTGGTTTTGTGGATATTAAAGTCATACTGCCGCAAGTGGCTAACCGAATTGATGAGTTATTTTCACGGGATAATCCCTCTGACGTGACTGGTGTGCCGACAGGTTTTGCTGATTTAGACGCGATGACCTCTGGCTTTCAAGGTGGCGATTTAATTATTGTGGCAGGGCGTCCATCGATGGGTAAAACTGCATTTTCGTTGAATATTGCAGAAAATGTTGCATTAGGCGTAGGTTTAAATTCTGGTCTACCAGTGGCTGTATTCTCTATGGAAATGGCGTCAACACAACTTGCCATGCGTATGATAGGTTCTGTAGGTCGCCTAGACCAGCACCGCATGCGCACTGGAAAGCTAGAAGATGAAGATTGGGAAAAACTCACGACTGCGCTAGGTAAACTTAATGAAGCACCAATTTTTATTGATGAAGGCGCAGGTTTAAGTAGCTTTGACGTACGTGCTAGAGCGCGGCGTTTGCATCGCCAATGCGGTAAATTAGGCTTAATCGTGGTTGATTACTTGCAGTTAATGTCTGCTCCATCAGGACGCCAAGGTGAAAACCGTGCCACTGAAATTTCAGAAATTTCACGTTCACTCAAAGCCTTAGCTAAAGAGTTAGATTGTCCAGTCGTAGCACTTTCACAGTTAAACCGCTCAGTAGAAACGCGCCCAGATAAACGCCCTGTGATGAGCGATTTACGAGAATCTGGCGCGATTGAGCAAGATGCTGACGTCATTTTGTTTATCTACCGCGATGAAGTCTATAACCCAGATAGTACCGATAAAGGCACTGCAGAAATTATCATTGGCAAGCAACGTAATGGCCCGATTGGTCGCATTCGCCTCACGTTCATAGGTCAGCACACCCGCTTTGAAAACTTTGCAGGCAGCAGCTATATGGCTGATGACTATTAGTTTATGTCTTCCATGCGTCCGATTTTAGCAACCATTCATCAAAGCGCACTTGCACATAACCTACAAATCGTGCGTCAGTGTGCCCCACATTCAAAAGTGATGTCTGTCGTTAAGGCCAATGGCTATGGTCACGGATTGCTCAATGCTGCACATGGTTTGAGTGCCACCGAAGGTTTTGCAGTGCTTGGTTTAAATGAGGCAGTGGATTTACGTGAAGCTGGTTTTGACCAAACCATTTTAATGTTAGAAGGCGTGTTTAACGCAAATGAGCTGGTGGTTGCTTCTAGTTTTAATGTTGATATTGTAGTGCATTGCATCCCTCAAATTGAGATGTTAGAAAATATAACACTTGCCCGCCAAATTGATGTTCACCTTAAAATGAATACTGGCATGAATCGCTTAGGTTTTACCCCTGAAGTATTTTTAAATGCTTTTGAACGCTTAACCGCTTGTAAAAATATCGGCCAAATTACCTCCATGACGCATTTTGCGACTGCAGATGATGAGACTGGCATTGATAAGCCACTTGCTTTATTTAAAAGAACGGTTAAAGACTTAAAGCAACCTACATCGTTGGCTAATTCAGCCGCTATTTTGCGCCATCCAGTTGCGCATACGGACTGGGTGCGGCCTGGCATTATGTTATATGGTGCAAGCCCAGTCAGCGGTGTTGCTGCATCCACCTATAATTTAAAACCAGCTATGTCGCTCACTAGTAAGGTCATCAGCGTGCAGACAATCCAAAAAGGTGAGAGTGTTGGTTATGGCAATCACTTTACCGCCACTAAAACTACAAAAGTTGGCATCATCGCTTGTGGTTACGCTGACGGCTACCCAAGACACGCAGGACAATATGCGGATAATCAATCAACCTTTGGCGCGCCTATTAGCGTCTGTGGCAAACCCACACAAACTTTAGGTCGCGTTTCTATGGATATGCTGTTTTGCGATTTAACGAATATTCCAGAAGCTAATATTGGTGCGCCAGTTGAACTATGGGGTAAACAAGTGCCTGTAGATGCAGTGGCGCAAGCCTGCGGTACTGTTGGTTATGAGTTGCTATGCGCTGTTGCGTCTCGCGTAGCTATTCAGGTAAGCGACTGACATTTAAATCATGATTAAGTAATTATGGCAAAAGTAAAAACAATCTATACATGTACAGAGTGCGGTGGCATAGAGCCAAAATGGCAAGGTCAGTGCCCCAATTGCCACGCTTGGAATACACTAGTTGAAACGATTGCCGAAACAGCCATTGCAGGTACGATTGCTAGCCGCTACGCGCCGCTTGCAGAAACCGCAGGTTTGCAAAAACTAGCAGAAGTCGAGGCCGCTGAAGTGCCGCGTCAACCTACTGGAGTGAGCGAGTTTGACCGTGTGTTAGGTGGTGGCCTAGTGACTGGTGGGGTTGTGCTGATTGGTGGCGACCCAGGTATTGGTAAATCCACCTTATTGCTACAGACACTTTGTCATATAGGCAATGCGCGTAAAGCTATTTACGTGAGCGGTGAAGAATCCCCTCAACAAATCGCCATGCGCGCAAAACGCTTGGGTTTGGACGCAAGCCCAATATCCTTGCTAGCTGAAATTAATCTTGAAAAAATCATCAGCACCTTGCAAAAACACCAGCCTGATATTGCTGTGATTGACTCTATTCAAACTGTTTACTCTGAGGCGTTGCAATCGGCGCCTGGCTCAGTTGCGCAAGTACGTGAATGTGCCGCGCAACTAACGCGCCTAGCCAAGCAAGCAGGTATTACGGTCATATTGGTCGGGCATGTAACCAAAGAGGGCACGCTAGCAGGGCCTAGGGTACTTGAGCACATTGTCGATACTGTGTTGTATTTTGAAGGCGATCAAAACTCTAGTTTTAGGTTAATTCGCGCATTTAAAAACCGCTTTGGTGCAGTTAATGAGCTAGGCGTGTTCGCTATGACAGAAAAAGGCTTGCGCGAAGTGACTAATCCTTCGGCGTTATTTTTATCGCATCATAGCGAGTTAGTTGCAGGCTCTTGCATTACAGTCACAATGGAAGGTACGCGACCGTTGTTAATTGAAATACAGGCATTGGTAGACGAAGCGCATGGCAATGCCAAACGCTTATGTGTAGGTCTGGAGCAAAATCGTTTAGCGATGTTATTAGCAGTTTTGCATAGGCATGCAGGTGTGGCATGTTTTGACCAAGACGTGTTTATAAACGCAGTTGGTGGCGTTAAAATTGGCGAGCCAGCGGTAGATTTAGCCGTCATATTGTCTATCGTTTCTTCCTTAAAAAACAAACCGTTAGACAACAAACTTATAGTATTTGGTGAAGTTGGTTTAGCTGGAGAAGTACGTCCAGTACAGCGCGGACAAGAGCGTTTAAAAGAAGCGGCAAAGCTAGGGTTTACCAAAGCAATTGTACCGAAAGCAAATGCGCCTAAGCAAAGGATTGAAGGTATTGAAGTAATTGGTGTTGAGCGCTTAGAGCAAGCTTTAAATCAATTTAGAAGCTGATTTAAATAAACTTAACTACTCAACTATTTAAGGTAAAAAACTTAACGGTTAAACCTATGATTGTAAAAAACTTAATGGTTTTTTACAGACACATTTTTTATCTAAGCAAAATTCCAATTCTACTGATTCATAATCAACGTCGCACAAGCTAAACCACTTCTTACCGCGCCTTCAATGGTGGCTGGGTAATCTGCGTAAGTGTAATCACCAGCTAAAAATAAATTAGTTTGCGCAGTTTTATGCGTTGGGCGATACAAATTTGCATCGCACGAAAAAGTCGCACGTTTTTCAGCAATCACTTTATGCCACAGCGGTTTTTGTAATTGTGGATATACTACATGTAATTCGCGTGCAACTCTTAACGCTAACTCATCTTGGGTTATTTTTTGATGGATGCCCTTTGCGCTGATAATCACTGCAATTAAGCCGTGTTGCTGGCATAGTTGACCACGATCAAACACCCACTGGCTTAGTGAATCAGTCAATCCAGACATCACACACGGTAGTTTTGTATCTAAAGGATATTGTAAATACACTGTGTAAATTGGTTGAAAAGAATAGTGCTCAGTGTGTTCAACGGTCTGCTTCAATTTAGGTAGCGTAGTTAAAAGTGCACTAACTTTGGCCGATGAAATTGCGACGACAATATGGCTAAAATCAAACTCTTCAGCACTTGTTTTCAAAATAAAGCCTATTTTATCAGCAGTGTTTTGTTCTGCAATATTACGAATGCGCTGATTCAGTTTGATAGTGCCGTGCATAGATTGAATGTAGCGCGCTAGCGGCTGCGATAAAATTTGCGATAAATCTGAACGCGGTAGCAAAAAGTCGCTAGCGCTTTTTTTTCCTTCAAAACTATCATGCAATACATTTAAAAATATACGAGTACTGGCTTTATCTAATGGCGTATTAAGTGCAGCAAGACATAAAGGCTCCCACAACATTGTAATCAAGCGAGCGCTTTGTTTTTGGTCTGCTAAATATTTGCTGAGCGGGATATCGCTGATGATTTTATAGTGCGTTTTTTTAAGCGTGCGCATCATTTGAATGGCGGCAAGACGCTCAGCTATACTTAAACCACGACAAGCTATAAAACCAAATAGCAAGTTTAACGGAGCAGGTAAGTAGTGCGCAGCTTTTAGTATAAATACTGACCGAGTGGCGTTGGTTGATGCAAGCTCAACTGATGCAGATTGCATGTTCATTTGTAGTGGCAAACGCATAAAACTAGTGATTTCATTAACACCAATTTTTTTTAGTAAAGCTAGTGTTTCTCGATAAGCGCCTAATAAAATATGTTGGCCGTTATCTAGCAAATGCATCAAGTTATTATTTTCAACAACAACGGTTCGCGCGCGGCCACCAAGTTGCGAGCTAGCTTCAAATAAAGTGACAGAGTAACCACGTTCGGCCAATGTTGCAGCTGCAGTTAAGCCTGCAATACCACCACCGATAATGGCAACTTTTGCGTTATCTATCTGCGCTTTATTCATAATCTTATTTTGGACACTAAATTTAGCACGGACATTAAATTTGTTTAAGCCAAACCAATAGCGCTAGCCAAAACTTACGCACCGCGCCCAGTGATGTGCGTGAATTCAATACTTTTTGTGCGCCATCGGCTTTAATTTCACTTAATACGGTGCGATAAATTGCAGCCATCATTAAACCTACACGCTGACTTTTGCGGTCTTCAGCAGGTAATTCACTCAAGGCGCGGTCGTAATAGCCCTCTGCGCGGGTAATTTGAAACTCCAATAATTGTTTTACCGCATCTGATTCACGGCTTTGCAAAATATCGCCTTCAGACACATTAAACTGCACTAATTCGTCTAGCGGCAAATAAATACGGTTGCGACGCGCATCTTCACCAATATCCCGAATAATATTGGTCAGTTGGAATGCCATGCCTAAGTCTTTTGCAAACGTGAGTGTGGCTTGATTTTTAAAACCAAATATTTGCGCAGATAGTAAACCAACTACGCTAGCCACTCGATAGCAGTATAGTTGTAGCTGGGCAAAATCTGCATAACGGTTGAAGTCTAAATCCATCTCCATACCGTCAATAATTTCCACAAAATGCTCAGCGCTTAAATTATAAGTGTGTACATGAGGCAACAAGGCTTTGGTGACAGGGTGCACTGGTTTGCTATTGTATAAGTTCTTGATTTCATCGCGCCACCAAGCGAGTTTTACTTGAGCGATATGTAGTTCTGAGCACTCATCTGCAATATCGTCTACTTCGCGGCAGAAAGCGTAAAGCGCAGTAATCGCATCACGTTTTTCAGTGAATAAAAACAAAAAACTATAATAAAAGCTGGAGCCACTTTTAGCCGTTTTTTGTTGGCAATACTGTTTTGGACTCATGTTTTATCGATTACCTTGTTACTAATTAAAATAGAAATTATTGTTTATGGCTTATTAAAGTAAAAACTTAACGGTTTTGCTCTATAAGATAAAAAACTTAACCATTTTTTACAGACACATTTTAGAACACTTAATTTAAAGCCTAAACACTGCTTTTAAAAAAACGATGCTCCAATCAAATACATTTAACGTTGGTCTGCGATTAAACACATCACCGTTTACTGCAGTAATTTTTGCGATAATGCGCTCACCCCCCGCAATAATCATACGCATTTCAAAGCCAATTCTACCTTTTAAAATACGGCCAAGCGGCTTGCCACTTTGAATTAAAGCATTTACGCGTTGTAAATTAAACTGCATAAAAGCTTGCCAGCGCTCATCAACAACTTGGCGCGCAATCTGGTTTTCTGTTATACCAAATGCTTTTAATTCATCTTGACACATATAAATACGCTGTTTGCCATCATTTTTTTTATCATCTATAGCAATATCTTGTAAAAAATTAATGATTTGCAGCGCAGTACAAATGTTATCAGAAAGCGAATTATTCTTAGCGCTCGCCTCGCCATACAAATGCAATAATAACCTGCCAATTGGGTTGGCAGAGCGCTTGCAATAATCTAAGACTTCACCGTAATTGGCGTAGCGTGTTTTGACAACATCTTGACTAAAGGCATCTAATAAGTCGTAAAAGTGCTCGTATGGCAGCCTTTGCGCTTTTATCATAGCGCCTAAAATATCAAAAAAAGCAGTTTGCGGTTTAATATAAGCACGCAATAAATCTAATTCGTCTTTAAATCCATCTAACAACGCTAAACGCTCGGAAATTATTAAGTCTCCCTCGTCTGCAAAGTCATCTGCTTGCCTTGCAAAGCTATAAATTAAGCCAATTGGTGCGCGCAAATAGCGGGGTAAAATTATCGAGGCAACGGGGAAGTTTTCATAGTGGCTATTTGGAAGCATCAGGCTTTCTTGTGTAATGATGTCAGTCATGTCAGTCATGTCAGTTCGGCTGTGCTCGTCTAGTATTTTGCATAATTGTCTACAGTATGGCGTGAGTATGCCACAACTTTCGAACAACTTTTTTGACAATTTAACGATAAATCATTAGCCAGTTATTTAAGCTAATATAAATCATTAAAGCTTGCTAAAATAGACCTCAAAATAAACGTCAAAAGCAATTGGAACACATAAAATGCTAGCAATTATTGGTGGTACAGGGCTAACGCAGTTAGATAATTTAAAAATAACCAAACGCTTAATAGTGCGTACTTCTTACGGCGAGCCATCTCAGCCACTTATTTTTGGTGAAATATGCGGTCGCGAGGTAATATTTTTAGCACGCCATGGTAATGGGCATACGATTCCACCACATCAAGTAAATTATCGCGCAAATATAGCAGCATTGTATGCTCAAGGTGTTAAAGAAATTGCTGCAGTGGCAACAGTTGGCGGTATTCATGCTGATTTAGCGCCCGGTGTCATCGCTATGCCGAATCAAATTATTGATTACACGCACTGTCGTGACAATACTTTTTTTGATGGTATAGAAAAACCTGTAAGGCACATAGATTTTACTCAACCTTATTGTGAAAACTTACGGGCAAAGTGGCAGATAGCAGCTAATAGTATTGGAGAAAAGTTAGTGTCTATTGGCGTTTACGCTGCTATGCAAGGACCAAGGCTTGAAACTGCAGCAGAAATTAATCGCCTAGAACGCGATGGTGCAACTATGGTAGGTATGACAGGTATGCCAGAAGCGGCGCTAGCCCGAGAATTAGGCATGAGTTACGCAGCTATTTGCCCAATCGCCAATTACGCAGCAGGGCGCGGCAATAGTGTAAATGGTATTCAATATGAAGACGTGATGGCGAACTTGAATAGCACAATGGTGCGCGTACGCAATATTATTGCAGAGTTAGTTAAGCTTAATCATTGTTAGTAAAAAGGACGACAGCACATGGCAGTAAAAACAGTATTACGTATGGGTGAACCAACGTTATTGGTCAAAGCAGAACCTGTACTTGAGTTTAACACGCCTGAATTACATGCATTAATACTAGATTTAGAAGATACGATGCTAAGTATGAGTGGGGCAGGCATTGCCGCACCTCAAATTGGAGTGAGTTTGCGCGTAGTGATATTTGGTCAAAAATTAGATTCCGAAATTAAGAATCCGCGCTATCCAGATGTAGATGCTGTGCCTTATACCGTATTAATTAATCCAACCTTAACCCCAATTGATAATGAATCAGAAAACGGCTGGGAGGGATGCTTATCTGTGCCAGGCATGCGCGGTATTGTGCCGCGCTACACAAAGCTTCATTACGCAGGCTTTGATCACTATGGCAATGCAGTCGATAGATTAGTGAGCGGTTTTCATGCAAGGGTTGTGCAACATGAATGTGACCATCTAAACGGCATTTTGTACCCTATGCGAATAGAAAATTTAAGTAATTTCGGCTTTACTGATGTATTTTTTCCAAATCAGGATATTCAAGATGACTAATTTTTTGCTATAATGCTGTCTTAATGAAATTGCTAAAGCTAATTTAGAGCTAATTATATAGTTTAAGTTATAGCCTTTAGCGACTCTAGTTAGGAAGAGTGGCAGAGCGGTTTAATGCTACAGTCTTGAAAACTGTCGTGGGTGCGAGCCCACCGTGAGTTCGAATCTCACCTCTTCCGCCAATTTTTTTAGCTGCTTACAAGGCGGCTAAGTTTAAATGCTTTCAATTTAAAAAAATAGGAAATAAAATGACTCAAATCGTTATTGATCACAACCCGTCAGAAGAGAAATTAAAGCAACTAGGTGTTTCATCATGGTCAATTTGGGATTGCGCACCATCTAAATTCCCATTAGATTTTGGCATGACTGAGAGTGCTTATGTGCTTGAAGGTGAATTCACTGTTACACCACAAGGCGGCGAAAAAGTAACTATTAAGGCAGGCGACTATGTTGTATTTCCTAAAGGTTTAAAATCACAGTGGGAAGTAGTTAAGCAGTTGAAAAAGCATTACAAGCATAGCTAAATCTAATCCATAGTTTAAATATAAAAGCCTAGATTATTCTAGGCTTTTTTATTGCGCTTCAATTTAAATCCGCCTAAAGCGCTGTTTTGAGTAAAACCTCTAGATCTTTGATACGTTCTTGGTTTAATAGCTGACCTTTTGAGCCAGAAATTAAAAAAGTATCTTCAGCGCGGTTGCCGAGGGTATTAATTTTAGCCGTATGTAGCTCAACCTTTTGATTTAAAAAGGTAACCGCTAAACTTGCAAGTAAGCCCGGTCTGTCGTTAGCCACTATTTCTAGCAGATGATTATTGTTGTCAGCTTCTCTGCTAAGAGTCACTTTGGGCTGAATAGGCATGTGCTTAACTTGTCGACTCAAACGACCTTTTAGTGGTAACTCTAACGAAGATTCTTTCTCAAGTTTTTGCGTGAGCTCTACTTCAATAAACCTCATTAATCCGCTATAACTCACTGACTTTCCAGATGCATCTAAAATGAGAAAGCTATTAAGTGCGTAACCATGAGGTGTAGTATAAATTTTAGCCTCAACTATGCTATAGCTCATTCGGTCAAAAAAATTACAGATTCTTGCAAATAAATCTTTTCTATCTTGTGTGTAAATCATCACTTGAATACCATCCCCGCTCGGGCTTAAGCGCGCACGTATTATTGGTTTTTTGCTATTTAAATGTGGTATTAGTAATCGGGTATGCCATGCAATTTCATCCCCTTCGTAGCGAGTAAAATAATGCTCCCCAAACCGTTCCCATAATGATGCATAGGATTTTTCAAATAAGTTATAAGTTTTTAGCTTTGTTGAGGCTTCTTCCCTACGACTTGCAGTTACTTGGCTTGGAAGCAAAGCTATATTCGCTAGGGCGCGCTTAGTTGCCTGAAATAAGCTTTCTAAAAGACGCGCTTTCCATGCGTTCCAAACCAAAGGGCTGGTACCACGAATATCTGCCACAGTGAGCAAATAAAGTGCAGTTAGGCGACGTTCATTTTGAACGCATTGCGCAAAAGTTTCGATCACAGCGAGGTCAGATAAATCTGATTTTTGAGCAGTCGAGGACATTTTTAAATGCACCTCAACCAACCAAGCAACCAGTTCACTTTCATCCTTCGTTAGTAAATGTTGCTTACAAAATTTATAGGCATCCACAGTGCCAAGCTTTGAATGATCACCACCACGACCTTTTGCAATATCATGAAATAGAGCCGCTAAATACAGTAAATGAGGCGCATCAAATGCCGCAAATAACTGTGTGCATAATGGAAACTCATGCTTTAAATCTGGTTTGGCAAAACGGCGTAAATTAGCCAACACATTTAAGATATGTTCATCAACCGTGTAAACATGAAATAAATCATGCTGCATTTGCCCAACAATTTTGCCGAAAGCGGGAATATAACTGCCCAAAATGCCATATCGATTCATGGCGCGCAATGTTTGGTTTACACCGTTGGGCTGTGACAAAATACTGATAAATAATTTTTTATTCTCTCGGTTTTGCCTAAAGTCTTTATTAACCAAGTTTTTAACGCGCTGCAAATTGCGCAGCAAGTTTGCGCTCATACCTTTGATTTCAGGATGACGCTGTAGTAGTAAAAATGCTTCCAAAATTGCAGAGGGATTTTTTTGCAGTATAGCTACACTTTTTACTTCAAGTAACTGATTATGTGTCTGAAAATTTTCGTTAAGCTCTTGAACCTTATTTATTTCCTTATCAGGCGATGCACTTTTGATTTCAAGTTGTAACGACTTAATCAAAATTTCATTCATTAACTCGATAAACTTAACACTGCGGTAATAACCTTGCATCAATTGCTCGCTTGCGCGTTTACTTGCTGTATTTATATAGCCTTGCGCACTAGCAAGTTCATTTTGAAAGTCAAACAATAGTCTGTCTTCTCGTCTATTACTTAAAAAGTGCAAATGAAAGCGTATCAATTGAAGCTTTTTTTCATGATGCTTAATTTGGCGGGCCTCTAATGCAGAAACTAAGCCTAGCTTCTTTAATGTACTCCAAGCAATTAAACGCTTACTTTTTGCTTTATCCTGGTTATTTTTTATTCGTGATACGTTTGATAACCACAGAATCATGTGCAAATCGCGTAATCCGCCTGGACTTTCTTTAACATTCGGTTCTAAGTTGTAAGCGGTGTCGTTAAACTTGGCGTGGCGATTATCTTGCTCTTGGAGTTTTGCAGTAAAAAAGTGTTTAACATCGATTGATGCCTCAACTTTATCCACGAATATATTATAAAAAGAATGTTCCCCTGCAAGTAAGCGCGATTCAATTAAATTTGTTTTTATGGTGATATCTTTAGCTGCTTCTGAAATGCATTCATCTAAAGTGCGTACGCTATGACCTACATTGAGACCTACATCCCAAAGTAAGCCAATAAAAGCTTCTATGCCCTGATTTAGATGGTTATTAACTATATTTTTTGAATCAGAAGAAAGTGCTTCGGGCAGTAAGATAAGTAAATCAATATCTGAGTAAGGGTAAAGCTCACCTCGACCATAACCACCCACTGCAATTAAGCAACATCTATCGTCAATATTAAGTGATTTCCATACTTCAAGTAGCAGGCTATCAGCGATTTTACAGTGTTGCTTGAATGCGCGTTTGGGGCTGTGATATTTAACAAAATCAAGCTTAAGTTTCGCTAGGCTGTCTTTTAGATACTTTCGCCAAACTGTAACTTGATCGTTTTCGGGCATGGCGTATGAGTAAAGCCTTAAAAAATTGCTTAAACAAATTCTGGCGTAGCAGGTGAGCCGCTAGAAAGTGTCATCACTTCAAAACCAGTTTCAGTCACTAAAATAGTATGCTCCCATTGTGCTGAAAGGCTGCGATCTTTAGTCACAATCGACCAGCCATCTGGCATTTGTTTAATGTCACGCTTGCCCGCATTAATCATCGGTTCAATGGTAAACATCATGCCTGCTTGTAGCTTTAGCCCCATACTAGGTTTGCCATAATGCAACACTTGCGGATCTTCATGAAACACTTTGCCAATACCATGTCCACAGAACTCACGTACAACGCTGTAGCCACTTTTTTCAGCGAAAGTTTGTATTGAATGACCGATGTCGCCCAAAGTTGCTCCTGGCTTCACTTTAGCAATACCTAACCACATGGCTTGGTATGTGATGTCACATAAACGTTTGGCTTGTGCAGTCACTTCGCCCACGCAAAACATACGACTGGTATCACCATGGTAGCCGTCTTTAATGACGGTAATATCTATGTTGACGATATCACCGTTTTTAAGAATACGCTCACCTGGAACGCCGTGGCAAATTTGCTGATTCACTGAGGTGCAAATCGATTTAGGGTAGGGCGTATGTCCATCTGGCGCGTAATTAAGCGGCGCTGGAATTGCATGTTGATCATTAACTATGTAATCGTGGCAGAGCTTATCAAGCTCTTCTGTCGTGATGCCATGAACTACGTGAGGAGTAATGAAATCAAGCACTTCAGAGGCTAGCTTACCAGCTATGCGCATTTTTTCGATATCTTGCTGATTTTTAATTGAAATTGCCATAACGGTTTGAGATGTATATTGTAGTTTTTGGTTTTAAAGTTGAGTTGATTCGTGTTATCAGTTATTATACGCAACGTTTTAAGTTAATCGCTATGCTAGCGCGTACAAATAAGCTTAAAACTTAATTAATTATCTAGATTAATGTAAATATAATTGTTATTGGCAATTAATTAGATAAAATATTTGCACAGCCCCGTACAGGGTGTTTAGTGGGTATAAAGTAAGCCATTAAATGTTGTTGGGCTTGTGTGATTTTAACCCTTACATGGAGTATTTTAATGTCTGTTACTATGCGTCAAATGCTAGAGGCTGGAGTTCACTTCGGCCATCAAACTCGTTATTGGAACCCTAAAATGGCACCGTTCATTTTTGGTGATCGTAACAAAATTCATATCGTAAACCTTGAAAAAACATTGCCAATGTTTGAAGATTCGCTCAAATATGTGCGTACCTTGGCCGCTAATAAAGGCCGCATTCTATTTGTAGGCACAAAACGTCAAGCGCGCGACATCGTTAAAGAAGAAGCTAGCCGTGCAAATTGTGCTTATGTAAATCACCGCTGGTTGGGCGGAATGCTCACCAATTTTAAAACAGTTAAACAATCAATCAAACGTTTAACAGACTACGAAAATATGTTGCAAGACGGTACTTTAGAAAAATTTGGTAAAAAAGAAGCGCTTGGTTACAAGCGCGAAGTTGAAAAACTTGAGCGCTCTATTGGTGGCATTAAAGAAATGGGTGGTTTGCCAGATGCGATTTTCATCATTGATGTTGGCCACGAAAGCGGTGCGATTACTGAAGCTGCTAAATTAGGCATTCCAGTGATTGGCGTTGTAGATACTAACAACTCACCAGATGGTGTGACTTACGTTATTCCAGGCAATGATGACTCAAGTCGTGCAATTCGCTTGTACGCGCGTGGCATTGCAGATGCAGTTTTAGAAGGCCGCAATTCAGTATTAAATGAAATTATTAAATCAGCAAGTGAAGAAACTGTTGAAGAGGCCGTGGCAACCGTCGAGTAATTTGTAATACATAAAAAGGGGCTTGATGCCCCTTTTTGTTTTTAAAATATATTATAAAATAAATTATTTAAAATATCTATTTAAAGTAATACATTTAAAATAGCTTAATTAAATTATAGAAACTAGGAGCTAAAAATGGCTGAAATTACCGCAATCATGGTAAAAGAATTGCGCGAGCGCACAGACGCACCAATGATGGATTGTAAAAAAGCATTGACGGAAGCTGAAGGTGATATGGCGCGTGCTGAAGAAATCTTACGCGTACGCTTTGGTAATAAAGCAAGTAAAGCGGCTGGCCGCGTAGCCGCTGAAGGCACTGTTGGTATTAGCATTAGCGCTGATGGCAAAACTGGTGCCATGATTGAAGTGAACTCTGAAACTGACTTCTGTGCGAAAAATGAAGACTTTTTGAAGTTTGTAAATGAAGTTGCCAATATTGTTGCAACCAATAAACCAGCAGATATTGAAGCATTAAACACGCTTAAATTAGGCAGCATGACAGTAGAAGAAGCGCGTGCGCAATTAGTTGGTAAAATTGGTGAGAATATCACACCACGTCGTTTTGTTTGCCCAACGGTACAAGGTAAATTATCAAGCTATGTGCATGGTAGCAAAATTGGCGTAATCGTTGATTTGGTCGGTGGAGATGATGCTTTAGGTAAAGATTTAGCAATGCATATTGCCGCAGCTAAACCAAAGTCATTGGATGCAACTGGCATTGATGCAAGCTTAATTGAAGCTGAACGTCGGGTGGCGATTGAAAAAGCAAAAGAGGCTGGCAAACCAGAGGCAATGCTAGAAAAAATTGCTGATGGTACTGTACAGAAATTCTTAAAAGAAGTGACTTTATTAAGCCAAATTTTCGTTAAAGATGATAAATTTACGATTGAGCAATTGCTTAAATCTAAAGGCGCATCAGTAGCCTCATTTACAATGTTCAACGTAGGTGAGGGCATTGAAAAGGTTGTAGTTGACTACGCTGCCGAGGTGGCTGCTGCTGCAAAAGCATAATTGATTAAAAGATGTGTTTGTAAATACTGGTTAAGTTTTTTATGTAGACCATTTAGTATTAGAAAAAAGATTAAGCTTAAATGGTTAATCTTTTTTTTTACCAACACTTTTATGAAGTATTTAATTTACAAGCGTTATTTAAAATAAGTCGTGCTATTCTTAAGCTTATTTTATGGCGTAAAGAGTGCTTTTTGTGCTTAAATAAGCAAACTTTAAATAGAGGTGCTTCATGGTAGTTTCTGCTTCAAATTCAGGACTAAATTCAACATCTCCTCCAGCTTATAAACGAGTATTACTTAAGCTTTCTGGCGAAGCGCTAATGGGTGATGATGCTTTCGGCATTAACCGCGCAACGATTACTCGCATTGTGCAGGAAGTGAAAGAAATTGTAGATTTAGGCGTGCAAGTCGGCGTGGTCATCGGTGGCGGAAATATTTTTCGTGGCGTAGCGCCGGCAGCTGAAGGTATGGATCGTGCAACCGCAGATTACATGGGTATGTTAGCCACAGTAATGAATGCAATGGCGTTACAAGATGCCATGAAAAATATTGGATTAAATGCCCGCGTACAGTCTGCACTGAGTATAGAACAAGTCGCCGAGCGCTATATTCGAGGCAAAGCAATTCGTTATTTGGAAGAAGGTCGCGTAGTCATATTTGGCGCCGGTACTGGCAATCCATTTTTTACTACTGATACAGCAGCGGCGCTTCGTGGCATGGAAATTAATGCTGAAATCGTGATTAAAGCAACTAAAGTTGATGGTGTTTACACTGATGACCCAAAAACCAACCCAGAAGCAATGCGCTATAAAACAATTAGCTTTGATGAAGCAATTATTAAAAATTTAAAAGTAATGGATGCAACGGCTTTAACTTTATGTCGAGACCAAAAATTACCGATAGTAGTATTTAGTATTTTTAAGCAAGGCGCGCTAAAAAAAGTCATCATGGGTGAGGATGAAGGGACGATGGTCATGCCTTCATAGTTTTCATTTTAGACGGCTTAAGTTTAAACAAAATAATAAGATTTAGTTGGGGAAGCAAATGATAGAAGATGTGAAAAAAAATGCAGAATTAAAAATGCATAAATCATTGGAGTCGCTTAAGAATGATTTAGCAAAAGTACGTACAGGTCGTGCGCACGCAGGGTTGCTAGACCATGTAACGGTAGAATATTACGGATCTATGGTAGCAGTTAATCAAGTTGCTAACGTAAACTTGGGCGATGCACGAACCATTAATGTGCAGCCATACGAAAAAAGCATGATTGGTAAGGTTGAAAAAGCGATTCGCGACTGTGATTTAGGCTTAAATCCTGCAACAAACGGTGATTTGATTCGCGTGCCAATGCCAATGTTAACTGAAGAGCGCCGCCGCGATTTAACCAAAATTGTGCGCTCTGAAGGAGAAAACGCAAAAGTTGCAATTCGTAATGTGCGGCGCGATGCGAATGATGCGCTTAAGAAAATGATTAAAGATAAAGAAATTTCGGAGGATGACGAGCGTCGCGCCCAAGATGAAGTACAAAAAGCGACTGACAAAGCTGTGGCAGAAGTAGATAAAATGTTACAGCTTAAAGAAACAGATTTAATGGCTGTCTAATGCAGGCTTGTTATTTACATCACAACACTGCAAGTAATGCAGAACTTAGCTTTAGGGCTATTTGAATGGGCTTTTTTTCAAGTGCAACGCAGGAAATCCCTATTGCAACAGAAATTCCCAAACACATTGCCGTGATTATGGATGGCAACGGCCGTTGGGCACGGAAACGTTTTTTACCTCGTATTACAGGGCATAAACGTGGTCTTGAAACCGTGCGCGAACTTGTTAAATCCTGCGTTAGCAAGAAGGTGGAGTACTTAACTTTATTTGCATTTAGTAGCGAAAATTGGCGTAGACCCGCAGAAGAAGTATCATTCTTGATGAGTTTGTTTATGGAAGCGCTTAAGCGCGAAGTCGTTAAACTACATCAAAACAATGTCAAACTTATTATGATTGGTGACCGTAGCAAATTTGATACGGCATTAATAGACCAAATAAATGCGTCAGAACAACTTACTACTAACAACACTGGCTTAATTTTAACCATTGCCGCTAACTATGGCGGGCGTTGGGATGTACTGCAAGCCGTTAATAAAATGCAGCGAGACTTGCCCCAGCTAATCGGGAATTACCTTGAAGATCATCTGACCAAATACTTATCCATGAGTTACGCCCCAGAGCCAGATTTGTTTATTCGAACAGGAGGTGAGAAGCGTATTAGTAACTTTTTACTTTGGCAACTTGCATACACGGAGCTTTATTTCACTGATACACTTTGGCCAGACTTCGACCAAACTGCGCTCCATCAAGCGATTCAATCCTATCAAAAACGTGAGCGTAGATTTGGCCGCACCAGTGAGCAACTTGAAGCTTTAAAATACTAGAACCGTGACGAAGACTTAACCCTTTTTTATAAACACATTTTAAGCATGCTAAAAACTAGAATAATCACTTCGGTTCTACTCATTACTGGCTTTTTGCTCGTGTTATTTTTCGCCCCTAGCAGTGTTTGGGCGCTGTTAACCCTCGTTGCAACAAGTGTCGCCATGTGGGAGTGGTCAAATTTAATTAAATTAAATCGCACCCAAATGTTGCTTACGTTAGCTGCTTTGTTAGTGATAGGTTTAGGATTAATCTTCACAGCAAACAGGCCTATAGGGCAATATCATGATGCGTTTATTTTAAGCATATTAATACTGTCAACCTTATTTTGGCTATTGCTGACACCACTTTGGTTAATATTTAGAAGAACGATTAAGCAGAAATTTGTAATGGCTTTTTTAGGTTTAACGCTCTTACTCGGCAGTTGGCTTGGCTTAGTTGGTTTGCACAGCCTTAGCCCATGGCTATTGTTATCTGTGCTTACAACGGTATGGCTAGCCGATAGCGCAGCCTATTTTTCAGGTAAACGCCTTGGCAAGCACAAACTAGCGCCAGCAATCAGTCCTGGTAAAACCTGGGAGGGCGTTGCTGGCGCAATAGTAGCTGTCACTATTTACGGTGCAGTCATTTGTTATACTCGAGATGTAAGCTATTGGTTTGTTGTAGGTTTATGGTGTTTAGTGGTATTAAGTATTATAGGCGATTTATTTGAATCTATGATAAAGCGACAAGCCGGCGTTAAAGATAGCAGCCAACTATTGCCCGGGCACGGCGGCGTATTAGACCGTATTGACGGCATCATGCCAGTCTTACCCCTAGTACTAAGTTGTGTATATTTTCCGTTAATATTAAATCTTTCTCATCGCGCTTGATGAAACGCTAACAACTATGAAGCAGAACGTTACTATACTTGGCGCTACTGGCACCATTGGCAAACAAACTCTAGATGTGATTGAGCAACACGCTGATAAATTTAGTGTGTATGCAATATCTGCCAGTACCAATGTGCGAGGAATGTTCCTATTATGTCAACAATACTCACCTATTTATGCAGTCATGTTGCATGAAAACGCGGCAAAGTCACTTAGTCAGTTATTGCAAAACGTAGGTGTTAAAACGCAAGTACTTCATGGTGAAGCCGCTTTATGCGACATAGCCTCGAATGATGAAGTTAATATTGTGATGGCGGCAATTGTGGGTGCAGCTGGCTTATTGCCTGCCATGGCAGCGGCTAAAGCAGGTAAACGTATCTTGTTAGCCAATAAAGAAACTTTGGTGATGGCAGGAAGCTTGTTTATGCAAGCGGTAGCAAAAAGTGGCGCAATATTACTGCCGATTGATAGTGAGCACAATGCTATTTTTCAGGCTATGCCAGTGCCAATTAGTGCGCAATTAAATAACACATCGCTTAAACAATTAGGTGTAAAAAGAGTATTGCTCACTGCCTCTGGCGGACCTTTTAGAGATGCAACTGATTTGCAACTTCAGTCTGTGACCCCTGCGCAGGCTTTGAACCATCCTAATTGGGTGATGGGGCCAAAAATAACCATTGATTCTGCTACGCTGATGAATAAAGGTTTGGAAGTCATCGAAGCGCATTGGTTATTTAATGCGAAGCCCTCTGAAATAGATGTAGTAGTGCATCCGCAAAGCGTGATTCACTCCATGGTGGAATATATTGACGGTAGCGTATTAGCGCAACTTGGCAACCCCGACATGCGCACACCTATTGCCTTCGGCTTGGGCTACCCGGAGCGTTTAAGTAGCGGTGTTAGCCCTTTAGATTTAATCAAAATAGGGCGCTTAGATTTCAAGGCGCCAGATATGAAACGCTTCCCATGTTTAAAACTAGCTTACGATGCGCTGGCACTAGGAGGCACAGCGCCAGCCATATTAAATGCAGTGAACGAAATTGCAGTAGAAGCCTTTTTAGCTGAGAAGATTAGCTTTTTGATGATCTCACAAATTATTGAAACGGTACTTGCACAATCGAACATAGTTGAGGTCACGTCTATTGACCAACTCATTGCGGTAGATGCAACCGCCCGTGAAATGGCGCATGGCCATGTATTGGAGTTTGCGTAAAATGTGTCTGCAAAAAACTGTTAAGTTGTTATACGTAATTAAACGACAAAAGATTTAAATTGGCCATAACGTAATGTCAGCCTTACTCTCAACACTTATCACACCTCTAGCGTTTTTATTCACGCTAGGCTTACTAGTGATTATTCATGAGTACGGGCATTTTCAAGTAGCTAAATGGTGTGGTGTGAAAGTATTAAAATTTTCTATCGGCTTTGGCAAACCACTTTTTAGCAAAAAACTTGGCAAAGATCAAACCGAGTTTGTGATTGCCGCCATTCCGCTCGGTGGCTATGTCAAAATGTTAGACGAATCTGACATGACTGACGAAACTCAACAACATTCAGAAAAAGACTTGCAGCGAGCACTTAATCGTCAATCAATAGGTAAGCGTATGGCGATAGTTTTAGCAGGTTCAGGCGCCAACCTTTTGCTTGCCATAGTTTTGTATTGGGCATTATTAATGATGGGCGTTATAGGTATGCGGCCTGTTATTGGCAATGTCGTGGACAATAGTCCAGCAGCAAGGGCTAGCTTAACTTCTGGCGAACTGATACAAAAAATTAATGGCGAAGCAGTCACCACTTGGCAAGATGCTAGATGGTTGTTATTAAATGCATCGCTCAAAAATAAAGTGATTGAAATTCAAGCAATTAACAATAGGCAAGAAGTGCATGTGCATCAAGTAGATTTGAGCGCCTCTAGCCACCGCGAGGACTCGCGGAACGGCAAAGATATTGATGTATTGCAGCAATTAGGTGTGGCGGTTTTTCAACCTAAAATAACTGCACGGCTTGGTGAAATCATAGAAAATAGCCCAGCAGCCTTTGCAGGTTTGAAATCAGACGATTTAATTCTTAAAGTGAATAATAGCAAAGTAAATGCTTGGGATGACTTTGTGAAAGTAATTCGCAGCAATCCTAATAAAAAAGTAACCCTTTTAATTGAACGTAATAAAGTAAATCTGACTTTATCGATGACGCCAGAGGCTGTGACAGAAAATAATCAAACTGTAGGACGTGTGGGCGCTAGTTTTAGAGTCGTCCAAGCCGAACTAGATAAAATTTTTATTACTACACACCATACGCCAATTTCAGCATTGACTGGTGCAGTTAAAAAAACCTGGGATACAGCAGTATTTAGTCTAAAAATGTTAGGAAATATGCTGACTGGACAAGTTTCTTGGAAAAGCATGAGCGGACCTGTCACTATCGCTAGCTACGCAGGACAAAGCGCTAACATGGGAGTTAAAGTCTTCATTGGCTTTTTAGCGCTCATTAGCATTAGCATCAGCGTACTTAATCTTCTACCCATTCCAGTGTTAGATGGTGGTCATTTCATGTATTATATGTTTGAATTTTTCACGGGTAAGCCCGTAACCGAAAATGTAATGATACTCGGGCAAAAAATAGGCTTTGCATTACTAGGGTTAA
>JBDNJL010000054.1:0-4531 GCA_041687795.1 Methylotenera sp.
CAGCTTGTATATTTGGCAGGGCTTGATTAAAGTTAGCTTGAACTCCTAAAATGCCTGCGGTTTGCATTTCGTGCAGCTGTTTATTCATCTCGGTTTCTAAATCTGATTGAATAAGCGCAGCACTGGCATGCAACATTTTTGGTATTTCGGTGGCTAAATCTGCTTTTGTTTTATCAATAAAAACGGCAGTTTCTTTATTCACTAAAAGCTTTACTTCAGCCGTTGTTTTACTTACTTCTTTAGCTAACGTTTGTTGAATATGCTCGACAGAAACCTGTTGTAAGTTTGTAATTCTAGTATTAATAGATGCCATCAAGTTAGCTTCTATCCCTTGCTGTGCAATATTCAACTCACTGATTAAATAACTTTTTAACGTAGCTTGAATTTGCTGCGTAATTTCGTATTCTTTTTGCTCCAAACGACTCATTGCCGCATTCAATAACTGCGTTATATGCGTTTCTGTACTTTGCTCTACAGTACTTATTTCTGCACTCAATTGTTTTGTTAATCTAGCTTCAAGTGATTCACTTATTTCATTAGTAAACTCTTGTTTGAGTAATGGTTTAATTTGAGCTGTAATTTGTGCAATCAAATCGGCAGTTATCACGAATGGTGAAATTGCTGAGGTTATTTTTTTAGCATTTGAAGGCCTAGCATGCACTTCTACCAACAGGGGAATATCATCGTCTTCCACATTAAACCTCTTTTATTTTTTATATGATGAGTAAAAAAAACTATAATAGTTTAGTTAGCAGTTACATCGCTGGTTTTAATTTCATAGCCACGGTCTTTATAAAATCTAAACCGCGCTCTTGCAGCTATTTTGTCTGCTTCGTCCAAACCCACCATTTCTATTAAATATCTAAAACGGCTAAAAAAAGGTGGGTGCTGTGTTTGTAAGTTAATCAGAACATCATCTTGCGCCAGTTGCTCACCATTTGTATCTAAGATGATAGGAGAAAACTTGTAATTATCCTCATTAGGCAAACAGCTAGGCAAAAAACTTGTCGCTGAAAATTGCCATAAATAGTTTTGCATGGCTTGATTCATTTTTTCGTTTTGGGTAAAAATTGTGAGTTGGCGACCTTTAACAACGGCTTTATCGCATATCTCAGCCGCTTTAGCTAGCTTGTCTGGCACGTTAAAAAAGAACTCTACGCGGGTCATATAGCGCTCGATTTATACAAGACCTGCGCGTGCAACTAAAAATTGTGTGAGTAGCGGCACCGGGCGCCCTGTTCCACCTTTTTCTTTACCAGATTTCCATGCTGTTCCAGCAATATCCAAATGCGCCCAATCATATTTTTTTGCAAAGCGTGAAAGGAAACATGCGGCTGTAATACTACCCGCTGCGCGACCACCAATATTCGCAATATCGGCAAAGTTGCTATCTAGTTGTGGTTGATAGTCGTCCCACATTGGCATATGCCATGCCCGGTCTAGTGCAGTTTCACCAGCGGTAAGCAATTCTTTTGCGAGTTCATCATTATTACTAAATAAACCACTCGCATGATGCCCTAAAGCGATTACACATGCGCCTGTGAGTGTGGCTATATCTACCACTGCGCTTGGTTCAAATCGCTCTGCATATGTGAGCGCATCACATAAAATCAAACGGCCTTCTGCATCGGTGTTAAGCACTTCAATTGTTAACCCAGACATACTGGTCAATACATCGCCAGGTCTTATTGCTAAACCATCTGGCATATTTTCACAACTTGGAATTAGGCCAATGACATTGAGCGGCAAATCCATTTCAGCAATAGTTTTAAATGTACCAATTACGCTAGCAGCACCACACATGTCGTACTTCATTTCGTCCATATCACCACCTGGTTTTAATGAAATACCCCCTGTATCAAAGGTAATACCTTTACCAACGAGCACTACTGGCTTTTCGTCTTTTTTGCCTTTTAAATGTTGCATTACAATAAACTTTGGTGGCTCGCTACTGCCTTGCGTTACTCCTAAAAATGAGCCCATGCCTAGTTTTTTTAGTTCATCGTGCTCTAATACTTTTACTTTAAAGTCATATTTTTTGCCTAGGGCTTCTGCTTCTTTTGCCAAATAAGTTGGCGTACAAACGTTTGGCGGCAAGTTACCTAAATCTTTAGCCAAGCTCACACCTGCATTTATTGCTTTCCCAGCTAATAAACCACATTCACCAAGTTTAATTTCTTCTTTTTCCAGCACATTAATAGTGAGTGAGGTGATGCCTTTTTTTTCAGCCTCTTTTTTGCTATTGTCTTTTTTCTGTTTAATTGCATCAAATTTGTAAATAGCATCTAAAGTGGTTTCAGTTAAATGCGCTACTTTCCATTGTGCAGAATGTGCTTTTACTGGCAGTGTCGCTAAATAAGTCGCCACTTCATTTGCGCCACTATTAGCTAAGGCTTTAGTTGATGCGCGAATAGCTTTACAATATTGTTGTTCTGCAAACTCTTTTTCTTTACCTAGGCCTACAAGCAAAACACGGGCTGCTGCTATGTTAGGAACTTGATGTAGCATTAAAGTGCTGGCTAGTTTTCCGTCCATATCACCAGTTTTTAAAATATTCGTAATGTAGCCACCAGATACTTCATCAATCGCCGTAGCTGCCACTGATAGTTTACGTGACTCGTATACGCCAACAATGACACAATCGCTACGCTGTTTTTCCGCATTACCGTTTTTTATGCTAAATTCCATTACTCACATCCTTAATCGTTTATTTGTTAAATTATCTCGTGTTTTACATTGAATGCCTAGTTGTAAATTCGTAGTTATTATTTGCAATATGGATAAATTAAATGTTTAGCTACACTAAAAGTCACTACTAAAATTGAATATTAAATCAAAAAAACTACTATTTAAACGCGCCTTACTCCAAGAGCTTATGACAACTGCTGCTGGTGCTTTTTTGATTTTACTAGGTATTGTCATTGCCCAGCGTGCTGGTAATTTAATACGCTTAGCCGCAAAAGGTATTTTGCCAAATGACGCCATCATTACTATGTTAGGTTTTAACATGGTTAAGTTCCTACCCATGTTACTCTCACTTACTTTATTTTTATCCGTCTTAATGACTTTATCACGCTGGTATCGCGATTCAGAAATGGTTATTTGGTTTAGCGCTGGCTTAAGTATTAACCATTGGATTCGTCCTATTTTAGGGTTTGCTGTGCCTGTTATCGCCCTTATTGCGGGCTTAAGTTTATTTATCATGCCTTGGGCAACTAACAAAGCCGATGATTACCGCACAGAGCTTAAAAGTCGTGACGATTTAGCCTCCATCAGCCCTGGGGTATTCAAAGAATCAAAGAGTGCTGAGCGCGTATTTTTTATAGAAAGTTTTGATGAGCTTGGCAATGTTGTTAAAAATATTTTTGTGCAAACAATACAACATCAAAAGTTAGGTATTGTTGTGGCGGCCCAAGGTGGCCGCTTTATTGACAAAAATGGTGATAACTTTTTGTTAATGGAAAATGGTCGGCGTTACCAAGGCGATCGTGGTTCTGCTGAGTTTTCTACCACCACATTTGAAAAATATGCCGTTCGTGTTGAAGCAGCGGAAGTGAAAGAAGAGCCGCCTTCTACGCAATCTAAGTCTAGCCAAGAATTAATCAAAACTAGTGATAGCGAAAATAACGCTGAACTTCAATGGCGTATGGCGATTCCAATTTCCGCATTAGTGCTGACACTATTAGCGATTCCTCTAAGCTCACTAGACCCACGTGCAGGACGCTCTGCAAACTTTGTAATGGCATTAATTATCTATATGATTTACAACAACCTTTTAAGCATTATGCAAGCTTGGGTAGCTCAAGGAAAAGTAAATGGCACGTTAGGGCTGTGGCCTGTGCACTTAATTTTTATGGCACTCGCAACTTATATGTTTTACAGACGTGTGCATCAATTACCATTATTACCAAGTATATTTTCTAAAGTTGTTACAGTCGCTTTTTCGAGTATTAAGAGAAAACCGCCTTTAATTACCTAATAAGCTTAACCATCTGCCCTTTAATATAAAAATACTTAACGGTTTTTTACAGACATATTTTAAAAAGTAACAATAAATAGAAATTTAGCATGAGAATTATTACCCGTTATTTACTTAAAGAAATTACCGTTAACGTGCTGTTTGTCATGTTAGCGCTAATTACCATGTTCTCATTTTTTGATTTAATTCAAGAGCTTGAGTTGCTAGGCAAAGGTAGTTATGGTTTAAGCAAAATCGCGCTGTTTGTGCTGCTAAGCGCACCAGGGCATATTTACGAAGTCATGCCAGTCGCAGTCTTAGTTGGCTGCATGTATACCTTAGGACAGTTTTCTCGCTATTCAGAACTTATCGTATTGAGAGTGAGCGGCATTTCGATACAAAATATTGCTATTTCTTTACTCAAAGTTGGCCTAGTCTTTACACTAATTACTTTTTTAATCGGTGAGCTCATTACGCCGTTTAGTGAAAAAGTAGCGCAGCGTATGCGCATCAAGGCCACAGAGTCTGTCATTGCCCAAGATTTTAAATCTGGTCTCTGGGTAAAAGACGGTA
>JBDNJL010000055.1:0-5280 GCA_041687795.1 Methylotenera sp.
CCGCGGCGAGAATACGAATACTGCCATGATGAACGCACGTATTTATGGTGAACGTCAAAATTTAGTCAAACGCGCACTTAGTAGATTAAGTTTGCGCCAACTTGAAGCGGCACTGCAAAAACTGGCAGATATTGATAAAACAGCTAAAGGCGTCATGCAAGGCGACGCTTGGTTAGAAATTTCTCGGTTATGCTTTGGTTTATCAAAAGTAGGTTTAGTAAAATCGAGTGGTTCAAAAGGTAAGTAAAGTCCTTAAAACGGCGATTAGGAATAAAAATGGACATTAAACATTATATGCAAAACATTGGCATTGAAGCCCGCAAAGCTTCGCGCGCCATGGCGAGTGCAGATACTAACAAAAAAAATATTGCGCTACACGCTATTGCAGCTGCAATTTTGCGTGAAAAAACAGCTCTACTCGCTGCAAACAAATTAGACTTAGACGCTGCACGAGATAATGGCCTAGACGATGCCATGTTAGATAGATTGGCAATTACCGAAAAATCCATCAACAATATGGCTGAAGGCTTGACGCAGATTGCCACATTAGCTGACCCTATTGGTGAAATGAGCGACTTCAAATATCGCCCAAGCGGCATTCAAATTGGCAAAATGCGCGTGCCTTTAGGTGTGATAGGGATAATTTATGAAGCACGTCCAAATGTAACAGTTGATGCGGCTGGGCTTTGCATTAAGTCTGGTAATGCCGCAATTTTACGTGGTGGATCTGAGGCGATTCATTGCAACCAAGCCTTAGCAAAGCTCGTGCATGAAGGTTTAAGCGCAGCAGGTTTGCCAGTAACGGCGATTCAAGTGGTGGAAACTACAGATAGGGCAGCCGTTGGCGAATTAATTACCATGAAGCAATATGTAGATGTCATTGTGCCACGCGGTGGCAAAGGTTTAATTGAGCGCATATCGAACGATGCGCGGATTCCTGTGATTAAGCATTTAGACGGTAATTGCCATGTGTATGTGGATGATGATGCCGATTTTGACAAAGCCTTACGTGTGCTAGAAAACAGTAAAACGCAACGCCTTGGCACATGTAATACAGCAGAATCTTTGCTCATTTCACGTTCTGTAGCAACAGAAATGTTGCCGAAATTAGCAGAGATGCTGACCAAACACAGTATTGAAATTCGCGGTTGCGCAGAAACGCTTGTGCTTGTAAAACAGGCTATTCCAGCCTCCAATGAAGACTTTTATACCGAATATTTAGCGGCGATTATCTCGTGCAAAGTAGTAAGCGGTTTAGATGAAGCCATAGCGCATATTAACCAACATTCATCGCAACACACTGAAGCAATTGTGACTGAAAACTATACCAAAGCGCGCAGATTTTTACGCGAGGTTGATTCTAGTAGCGTGATGGTGAACGCGTCCACCAGATTCGCAGATGGTTTTGAATACGGCTTAGGTGCTGAAATTGGTATTTCTACTGACAAACTGCACGCACGCGGCCCAGTGGGTTTGGAAGGCTTAACATCGCTTAAATATATCGTGTTGGGCGACGGGCATGTGCGCGCTTAATTAACTTTAGGTTTATTCCTTGCAGACTATAGGTTTACTGGGTGGCACTTTTAATCCGATACACTTCGGTCACTTACGCATGGCGCAAGAGCTTGCAACAGCAGTCCATTTAGATACAATCCGTTTTATTCCATCGGCTAATCCACCGCATAAAACCACGCCAAATGTGAGTGCAGAACATCGAGCAGAGATGGTGCGTTTGGCGATTGAAAATAACCCTACTTTACGCTTAGATATACGCGAGCTTAAGCGCACCGGCGCTTCTTATACCGTAGACACTTTAACCAGCTTGCGTGAGGAATTAGGCAAAGATATTAGCCTTGTATTAATAATGGGTAGCGATGCGTTTACTAAGTTTAATACTTGGCATCGTTGGGAAGAAATCATCCAATTGTGCCATATTGCTTTAGTGGAAAGACCGCAAAATATAGCGTCTAAATCAGAACCCCTGGCTAAAGTATTAAATACATTTTTGCAAAATCACTACACAGAAAACGGTGATGATTTATCCACGGCAGCCGCAGGGCTCGTGACCATGCAGCGCATTACAGCGCTCGATATTTCATCTACCAGTATCAGAAATATTTTACATAATAAAGGGTCTGCTCGATATTTATTGCCAGATCGTGTGATTGATTACATAGCGCAAAACAAGCTTTATTAATCACCAAAACTTAACCCATTTTTACAGACACATTTTTACTGTAATTTTCACAGGCAAATAATATGTTAAAACTTAACAATACGTTGAAACACAGCATAGCTAAAAAAATATGTGTCGTTTTATTAGCTACTTCCACACTGCTAATGACTAGTTGCGGGATAAACCCTGTCACAAAAAAACGTGAATTTCAGGTGGTTTCCGAGTCACAAGAAATTTCAATTGGCAAACAAAATTATGGCCCTGCAAGGCAATCGCAGGGCGGCGATTATATTATTGACCCAGAACTCACCGCTTACGTACAAAGCATAGGCAATAGATTAGCCGCAGTGTCTGACCGTCAATTGCCTTACGAATTTATTATTTTAAATGATTCTGTACCTAACGCTTGGGCGATGCCTGGCGGCAAAATTGCATTTAATCGCGGGCTGCTTTATGAGCTTAATAGCGAAGCAGAGCTTGCCGCTGTAATGGGGCATGAGCTGGTTCACGCCGCCGCGCGTCACGGCGCAAAAGGCATGGAGCGCGGCATTTTAATGCAAGGTGCGATGATTGCTGTTGGTATGGCTACACAAGATAATAATTACGCGAATTTAATTGTAGGTGGCGCTCAACTTGGCGCGCAATTAGCTACTAGCAAGTATGGCCGTGATGCAGAAAGAGAAGCTGACTTATACGGCATGCAATACATGAAAAAAGCAGGTTACGACCCGGCCTCTGCGGTTACGCTACAAGAAACTTTTGTGCGTTTAAGTGCCACAAAAAGTAGTAACTTTATCGATGGTTTATTTGCCAGCCATCCGCCGTCACAAATACGCGTTGATGCTAACAAAGTGACGCTTGCACAACTTGGCGCAGGTGGCGATTGGGGTAAGGAAGTATATGCGCAAAAAACCGCTAATTTAAAATCCACCCAATCTGCTTACAAAGCTTATGACGAAGCTGTGAAAGCTTTGGGCGAAAAAGACATTGCAAAAGCAACGACTCTAGCTAAAAAAGCCATTGCTGGTGAGCCGCGCGAGGCACGTTTTCAAGAGCTGTTAGGCGACATTGAAATGATGCAAAAGAAACCAACTGAGGCACTAGCTTTTTATAAAAAAGCAATAGCCATGCAGCCAGAATATTTTAAACCGCACGTGCAAGCAGGTGTTGCTTTATTTAATTTAGGGCGTAAAGCAGAAGCTGAAAAATATTTAGCAACAAGTAACACGTTGTTACCCACTGCGCCTAGCCACTTTTTATTGGGTAAAATTGCGGAGGAGCGTGGTGACTTTAGCAATGCACTTAAAAATTATGAAGTAGCTGCAGGCTCAAATTCTGAAATTGGCAAACAATCTATTGCCGAATATACGCGTTTAGACATGCCTACAAACCTCGCTAAATATTTGCAATCAAGCGTGCAAGCAGATAATAATGGCCACTTATATGCTGTAGTGCAAAATCCAACCGCGCAAACTATTAATCGCGTGCAAGTAAGAGTGGTGCAATATGACGCTAAAACTGGCCGTGCGATTGGGCAAAGCCAACCACTACAAATAAGAGGTATTACGCCTAACAATCGCGGACAAGTGGCTGTGGGTCTAAGAGTTAGATCGCAACAAGAGTTGCAGCGTTATAGAGTCTTAATTGAAGGCGCGGAACTGGCTAAGTAAACGGATAGTAAACGTTAAGTCGACATACTTAGCTAGTAAAAATCCCATCACTTTGCCAATTGACAACGCTTAAGCAAGGCGCAGAAATGTGTTTGCGTAAAGTGGTTAAGTTTTCTTCAAATACTGGCATATTTAAGTCAATTTGATTCGCGACCCAGCCAGCCAGCTTTAAACCACGGCGTTCAATCGCTTCTACAGTTAATAGCGCATGGTTAATGCAGCCGAGTCTCATACCCACAACTAAAATGATTGGTAAATTTAATTTTACCGCCAAATCTGCCAATGTATACCGGGTATTTAAAGGCACTAAAAAACCACCAGCACCTTCTACAATCACAACCTCTGCAAGCTTTTTCAACACTTGATAAGCACTAGCAATCACTTCTAAATCAATGGTAATGCCAGTTTTTTCTGCTGCAATATGGGGAGCAATAGCGGGTTCAAAACGATAAGGGTTAATAAAATCAAGTGGTGCCTTAATATTGCTATTTTTAGTTAATATGCTGACATCTTCATTAATAAGTGCGCCATCTTCTGTTAACTCGCAACCTGAAGCGATTGGCTTCATACCAATAGTTTTAATATTGTTCTCTACGAAATGGCGAATTAGATGGCCGCTAATATAGGTTTTACCCACATTAGTATCTGTACCCACTACAAAGTAAGATTGTGTAATTAAAGATTGCATCACGTTATTAGTTCAGCTTTTATTTATTTAGTTCGTGGCCTAAAAGTAACAGGTGAAAATCCATTATCTAAGTTCACTTTTGGTGCCACTTTCCATGCATGACCGTACACTACTTCAAATGTCGCTGGCAGCTTATCATTTTCTCTAAACTGCTCATAAGCATGCGCTAACTTTTGTAAAAAACCACGACCCTTCAAACCGCGTGCACGACCTTCTGTTGCATTGTGCGCTCCGATATTTTTTAGGTCCGTCATCACTTTTTTTACATCATCATAAGTTAAAGTAAAGCGCTCTACATCTAGAGCAGGTGCTGTAAAGCCTGCGCGCACTAAGGCATCACCAATATCGTGCATGTCTATAAAGCGGCTCACGCTTGTGCTTTGCGTAGCTTCAGTGGCTGCAGCGCGAAGCTCTTTAAGTGTATCTGGCCCGAAGGTGCTAAACATCAACAAACCTTCAGGTTGCAACACGCGATGGAACTCTTCAAATGCAGCATCTAAGTCATTACACCACTGAACCGCCAAGTTTGACCAGACCAAACCGACCAAATTGTCTGTCAACGGCAGTGCTTCAATATCTGCACAAATTAATGCATCTTTTGAAACTCCTAAAGAATTTTTTAAACGCGTTATAAGGCTGTCACCAAGAATGGTTTGACGGGTTTTTTGCACCATACCAAGCGCAAAATCTAAAGATACTACTTGAGCTGACCTAAAGCGTTTTTGTAGCGCAATAGTTGTAGCACC
>JBDNJL010000056.1:0-33648 GCA_041687795.1 Methylotenera sp.
CAGTGACGCAAGCTATCATCATGTTTATGTATTAATGCAAGCGGTGAGCTCAATGTAGTGCACCGAAAGTTGGCAATAGCATGAGCAAATATAGGAATGTCTTCAGAGTTCCGAAAATGTTCAGGGTATTCTAAACTGTCAAAAATAGATCGGTGCATAATGCAGGCGCCATTTGATAAGCTGATTGCCTTATCTATCAAGTAAAACTTGAGTTTAAGAAGGGGCGATTTAGGTAGCTCCATTGGTAAGTATAATTTTTGTTTTCCATTCGAAAAAACAGTGTAATGTCCGCCAATAATAAATTGAGAATCACTATTTTGCATTAAATGGCTTCGGATTGCTTTTATTGCGAGGTCTTCTAGCTCATCATCAGCGTCCAGAAAAATATAATACTCGCCAATAGCTTGGCGAATTCCAAAATTTCGAGCTGATGCCGCTCCGCCATTGATTTTGTGGAAAACTCTAATTTTATTGGATAATTTTTTTTGCAAAATCTCCAATATTTTTTTTGTGTCATCAGTAGAACCGTCATTCACGACAATTATTTCAGTGCTCTCATCTAATTGACTTTGGGCAGACATAACCGCACGTGTCAGTGTGTGCCCATAGTTGTAAGTAGGGATGATGACACTAATTAGAAGTTGGGCGTTTGTCATACGTTAATTTTAATTTTGTTGATTAAGTGATAGTTTTTGGTAAATAACCATTGTTTTTTTTGCGTTGGGCGGACTAAAACGTTTTACTTCGATGAACTCGGGCAATTTTTCTTTAATAACTTGAGGTTGTTCTGGGTGTGTTGACGAGTAGCTAATCAGCAAAAATTCATTTTTCTCAATGGATTTATCTTCAATCGCAGACATGACAAATTTCCAGTTGTCACCCCATACGCCAATAAATGGCTCTTTCGCGTAATAACGTGTTCTTGAATTATCATAAAATACAGGTTTTTTCGATTTGTTATGTTCTTTTAGCCATGTCACTGCATTTTGCTGGTAGTTATTAGCTGAGTTTTTTGGCAATAAATTTTTTACTAAGCTCAGGCTCATGAAGATGAGAGCAAATATAAAAAAATAATGGTGCCATGATTTAATCCTTATTCTTGGTATGTACATGTTTGCAAGATGAGCCAATGAGAATGATGCAAATAACATTATCATAAAGCCTAAGGGTACTATATATCTCCCTACTACAAGAAAGACGCTAAACAAAATCACAATAATATTGAGTATAGCCAGAGCAATCACCCATAAAAATATTTTATTAGCATCTTTTTGAATCATGGCGTCTTGGTAAATTTCTCTAATAAGTACAAGCGCTACATTTAGCCAGCCGGCAGTACTCGCACATTTAATTAGCAGCATCCCCAACAGCGCTGATAGCAAGCCAATAGTCGTTAGATTATCAAAATGACCTTTTAGCACTACAGTCCCAAGTAAGTCAGCACGTTTACTAAGCTCGTTTATCATTTCTTTACAGCGGTAATCAAATAATGCCCATATTTCATTAGCTCTTCCAAAATCGCTTGCAGAAAGAGCGGGTATGGTGGTGAGTAGTATTGCTAATAGCAGGGCGATTGCGATGTTGACTTGATTAGCCTGAATTATTAAAAAGCAACGCGCTTTTAGTGTGAGTGAAGAATCAGATAAAAACAAAAGAGGTATTAGGAGCTGGTAAGTGATACCTTCAATTCGAAATAATGTGGCTAGAGTTGCAGCCATTTGCCAAAAAATGGCATCTCGATTAAGTCTGTATCGATAAAATCGAATAAAGAAAACTAGGCTTGTAAGGTTAAAAGCCCAAAACCCAGGGTCTCGCAATAGCATGGGTAGAACATCACCTACAATATAGCCTGAGCTAAGTAGAATAAGAGCGCCGAGAGAAATGGCTACCTTATTTCCGCCTGCAAGGCTAATTATTGATAAGAAGCTATAGCTGGTTAAGAAGAATAGTCCAACTGTCAGTATTTGGGCTGAAAGGTGAATATCTGCGAGTGTAATTTTGCTAATCAATACAATCAGTAGTGAATAAAATGGCCATTTAAAAACACTGAATCCTTCGCTCCAAGAGCCTGCTGCAAAAAGCCTTGCTGCTTCATAGTATAAAACGAAGTCGTTATTGACCCAGCCGTGTTGAATGTAATTGATGCGCCAAGCGATTAGTAGGCCGATGATTGAATATAATAAAATAAGTTGTCTATTATTTGCGTTGGCGAAGTAAAGCTTTAAAGTGCTAATCATGACGGTATTTTAACTTTTATAGTTGGAGTGAAATAATTGAAATATTAGCTTCACAAATCTAATGAAGTATTAGCTAATACTTCTGCAGCATCTATACCACGCAATTTGGCTTGAATACGCTTGTTACCAGATTTTCGCATTTTTTCACTACTACCTAATTCAGGGTTGAGTACCATAGTAGCGTGGTTTAGATGATCTATATATTTACCTAAATACGTAGACTCTAAAAACAGCATTCGATAGCCAGATTTTGTTATTTTTTGATGCATGATTTTTCCTGCGGTTTGATCGCCATCAGAAAAGTTAGTGTTCAATGCCTTTATGAGATCAGTGCGGTAGAGAGCACAGTGACTTCTTAAATATTGTGAATCTACATCTAATCGGTCTTTGTTGTAGCCTTGGTAACTGAATAGCTTATGTATAATATATTTCCATGTTTGCTCAAATTGAATACCTAATTTTTGAATAGCTGTTTTTGATTCAAGCTTCCAAGAGCTTACACCTGCTAATGTTGGATCTTTTTTCATGGGTTCAATAAGTACATCGAGCCAATCGATATGTTTGATAAATGTATCAGTATGTATGGATAGTACGTAAGGCGTTTTGACTTGAGATAATGCTAAATCTAAAGCACGTGAGTGTGAAAGTGGACCCGTATCATCACTCTCTGGTTTCCTTTCTATCAGAGTGACCCATTTAAGCGATTTGAGGTAATCAAGTGAGGCATCGTTAGAGTTATTGTCAATCACAATCACCTCTGCAAGATTAAAGTTAGTATAACGGCGTATTAAACGCATGCATATCTTAGTGATTTCCGGTGTTTTGTAATTGGGAACTAAAATGGTGACTTGTTTATTATTCAATCTATTCTCCTCAAAACTTAAAGTTTTTAACATGGCGCGCTCAAAGTTGATTAAGCCTGTAGTCGATATTGCTCTAACTACCAAAACATACGCAAATGTAATTAGAAAACCCTGCACTGCAAACTCATTTAAGTAGCTACCGAGTACTTGATCTGCCATTATATCGGTGTTTGTAAAAAACTTGTTAGTGAGCTGTTGGTAAAGCGTTGGTGTAAATATTTCTTTCAACCTGCCAAAATTTTGCATGCTTATATCATTAGAAATCATGGTTGCAACCGTGATAGACATTATCGCAATTAAACTAAACGAGTTAGCAATTAGATACTGACGTAATCTAAGAGTGATATTTAAGTGGCTTGCAAAAATTAGCAATAATGGTAATCCAATGAGATATGCTATACCTTCAATTCTAAACAACGCGGCCATAATTGCACATAGTTGCCAATAAACGGCATTAAAAGCATTGCCAAACTTATAAAACCGAATAAAAAAACTAAGCTTAAAGTGAAAAAAGCCCAAAAACCTGGATCGCGCAACATCATAGGCAATACATCGCCAACAATATAACTAGAACCAAATAGAACAAGTGCTCCGCAAGCAATGGCTGTTTTATTGCTACTGCTAATATGAATTAGCGTTAAAAAACTATAGGTGGTAATCGCAAAAAACACTATGGCTAATAGTTTTGCAGAATTAAAGATATCTAGGCCGCTCATTTGCTTGACTGTGGCAACAAGTAGGGAGTAAAAAGGCCAGCCAAAAACTGCAAAACCTTGTTTCCATTTATGTAATGTAAATAAACGTGCTGCCTCATGATAAATTACAAAATCATTATTCACCCAGCCATGTTGAATGTAAATAATTTGCCATGAGATAAAAGCACTTATTAATGTAAATAATAAAATGAGCTTTTGTGCTGACAAGTTATTGTATAAAGACTGTATTTTATTCAACATATTTATTTTCTTGCGAGTCTAAATTAGTTTGAGCTAAATTTTTAATTACCATGTTTGTGGTAATATTTCTTAAGCATGCCAAATGTGCTTCTTTTGCCGTCAGTGGGCATTCTCTTTTAAAACATGGGCTACAAGCTAAGTCTAAATATTCAACAGTAGCTTTTTTACTCATTGGCGGTGTGTGTTGCGGGTTACTAGAACCAAAGATTGCAACTAGTTTTTTATTTAATGCCGCGGCAACATGCATTAAGCCTGAGTCGTTACTTACCACTGCAGAGCAAAGAGACATTAAATCTATTGCCTCACCTAGCTTGGTTTTGCCGCCTAAATCTAGGCATTTATTATCAGTAAGTTGGTTAATTTGAGCGGTAACTGGAATATCTTTTTCTGAGCCAAATAGCCATACTTGCCAGCCTTTTATTAGCGCATCGCGTGCAACTTCAGCATAATATTCAGCTGGCCAGCGCTTTGACTCACCGTATTCAGCACCTGGGCATAAGCCTAAAACTTTACGACTCGGTGCATTAAACCCTAACTTTTTTAAGGCACTAATTGCGTTTTCATGGTTTACAATTAAAGTTGGATTTTCAATTTCAACCTTTCCAAAATTATCGTTCAATGCTCCCAAAGCTACAAACCTATCTACTGTGCGGGGCAGCTTTATTTTATCTAATGATCTAATGTCATTAATTAAACCATAGCGCATTTCACCCAAAAAGCTGGTGCGAACTGGAATTTTTGCAGCAAACGGAAGTATGGCGGACTTGAAAGAGTTGGTAAGAATAATTGCTTGATTATAGGCTTGATGACGCAAGCTTTTACCAAATTTAATACGTTCGAACAATGCAAATTGACCATGTTTAAAAGGTAGCGCGATGCCTTTGTTCACTTCTGGCATGCGTTCAAGTAGTGGCAATGTCCATGCGGGAGCTGCTACATCAATAATACAATTTGGTTGCTGCGATTTAAGTGTTTTGAATAAGCTTTGCGCTAAAATCATGTCGCCCACCCAAGCTGGGCCAATGATTAAAATTTTGGATGACTGGCTTAACATTTAAAAAAACTTAAGCTTAAGCACCTAGTTTCTTGATGATGTTGCTTGTACTGCGACCTTGTACTAGCGGAATTAATTTCACGCTCCCACCGTAGGCTTTTACTTCTTTGCCACCAACTACTTGCGCTTCGCTATAGTCATCACCTTTCACTAAGACGTTTGGGCGAATAGCATTAATAAGTGCAAGTGGGGTGTCCTCATCAAATAAAATCACTGCATCTACAGAGGCTAGCGCAGCTAAAACTCGGGCGCGGTCGGCTTCATGCACCACAGGGCGAGTAGGGCCTTTTAATGCGCTGACTGAGCGATCAGTATTTAAACCTAAGATTAATTTATCGCCAGTTTTTTTAGCCGCTTCTAAGTAGGTTACATGACCTGCATGCAGTAAATCAAAACAGCCATTGGTAAATACAATTTTTTGATTGGTAGATTTCCAGTTGTTTACTAAAGAAAGCAATTGCGCTTTATCGCAAATTTTATCGGTTTGTGATTGTCCGTCTTCACTAATTAATACTTTAATCAGTTCGGCTTGGGTCACTGGTACTGTGCCAACTTTACCCACCACAATGCCAGCTGCGATGTTGGCAAGTTGCAGCGCATCGTGAGGGTTTAAGCCATGCACCAGGCCAGCTGCTAAGGTTGCAATTACGGTATCACCCGCACCAGACACATCAAATACTTGCTTTGCTGTCGCGGCAATGTTTTGAATATTATTGGCTTCAATCAGTGATATGCCTTCTTCACCGCGTGTGACGGCTAGAAAATGTGTCTGTAAAAAACCGTTAAGTTTTTGTGCGGCAACAAGCAGCGCATCGTTGTCATTTATGTTCACACCGCAGGCTTCGGCTGCTTCTTTTTTGTTTGGGGTGAGCGCAGTTACACCTTGGTACTTGCTGTAGTCTTGCCCTTTTGGGTCGGCAATGACAGGAATATTTTGCGCTTTACATGCTGCAATAATCGCTTTGCAATTTGCATCGTTTAACGTGCCTTTTGCATAGTCTGACAAAATTACCATAGCAGGCTTTTGTTTTAAGGCCGCATTTACTTGATTCATTAAATCGGAAGTCTCATCTGTATTAAATGGCGCAGCGCTTTCATCATCTATGCGAACAATTTGCTGGTTGCCACTCATCACGCGGGTTTTAGCCACAGTTGGACGATGCTTAGAGCGCATCATCAGTTGTGTATCAATGGCTGCTTGCGACATTAATTTGGTAAGCGCTTCTCCAGTTTCATCAAAGCCTACGCAGCCTATCATCTGCGTTTTAAAACCTAGGCCAGTTAAGTTAGCGGCAACATTGGCAGCGCCACCAGCGCGTTCTTCTGAGTTTTTAAGTAGCACCACTGGCACAGGCGCTTCTGGCGAAATACGGTTTACATGGCCCACTAAATAGCGGTCTAACATCACATCGCCAATCACAACAATAGAATAAGCGGCATTAGAAAATTGGCGGACGATTTCAATTAGGTGAGCGTTCATGATTGTTTTAATAGCGGATTAAGTAGGTGCTTAAATTGAGTGGCAGGAAAAATTCATAAAAGCTAGTCAGCTTCAAGCATGTCGCACAAGCTGTGACCTATAAAAATGTGCGCTTCTTGAATACGCGGCGTGTCGCTGCTAGGCATCACTAAATTATATTGACATAGCTCTAGTAATTTTCCACCAGTGCCTCCAGTTAAGCCAACCGTAGTCGCACCGATGCTATTTGCCTCAATAATTGCATTCACTACATTTTTACTATTGCCAGAAGTTGTTATGCCAATCACGATGTCTTCAGGTCGGCATAGCGCTTCAATTTGGCGTGCAAAAATATAATCGTAGCCATAGTCATTACCCACAGAAGTTATAATTGACGTGTCGGTTGTGAGTGCTATTGCTGGCATGCCACGGCGTTCTTTTTTGTAGCGACCTACAATTTCAGCCGCAATATGTTGGCTATCCGCGGCACTACCGCCGTTGCCCATAATTAAAAGTTTGCCACCATTTTTAAGTGACGCGCGCAGTGCATTGGCTACCTCAATTACCTGAGGAAAAATAGTGTGCAACTGCGCATACATTTCTTGATGCGCGGTTAATTCTTTATTTAAAAAATCAAGCTGCGCGCTGCTATTGGCTGTTTTTATCAACGTTATTCTCTTTAATTGAAACGATTTAAAGTGGACATTAGCAATATGTATCGTCTTGCATTAAATACTGTTGTACGTAGTCTTTTATGCCATCTTCTAGGCTATAAAAAGGTGCGCTATAACCTGCCGCACGTAATTTCTGCATGCTTGCTTGAGTAAAGTATTGGTAACGGCCCTGTAAGTCTTCTGGCATATCTATATATGTAATATGGGGCGTTTTGCCAATACTGAGCACCACTGCCGTGGCTAAATCTTTAAACGCGCGTGCTTGGCCTGTGCCAATATTATAAATACTATTAGCCATTGGTGCGCCATTTATAGCGAGTGTTAAAAAATGTACTACTACACTGGCAGCATCTTTGACATACACAAAATCTCGCAATTGCATGCCATCTTGAAAACCGTCTTTATGGCTTTTAAAAAGCTTGACTGCGCCTGTTTCGTTGAATTGGTTAAAGCTATGAAAGGCAACGCTCGCCATACGTTCTTTGTGGTATTCATTAGGGCCATAAACGTTAAAAAATTTAAACCCTGCCCAGGCGGGCGGGCTATTTGTTTGCTGAAGCGCCCACTGGTCAAAAAAATGTTTTGAATAGCCGTAACCATTTAAAGGCCGTAAATAGTGAATTGAGGCGTCATTGTAACCATGCTCACCGTCACCATAAGTGGCAGCAGAGCTTGCGAAAAAAAACGGCACTTGATTGCGCGCGCACCAAGTCCATAAAGCTTGTGAATAGTGAATATTGTCTGCGACAAGTTTATTAAAATTGCGCTCAGTAGTGGCGCTAATCGCACCCATATGAATAATCGCGGTAATTCCATCATGGTTTTGCAACCAATCAAGCAATTGGTCTTTATCTAAATACTGCGCATATTGCCGTTTCACCAAATTTTGCCATTGGTTTTCATGGGTAATGCGGTCTACAATCACGAGATCATCGCGTTGCAATTGCGTATTTAGGTGCCAAGCGATGATAGAACCTATCATGCCAGCGCCGCCAGTAATTACAATCATAAATGCTTTTTAAACATTAAAAATAACAGTATAACGCTTATTGATTTTCACCTAAAGCTTTTGCTAATGTGGCTGTTTTTTGGTTATTTTGTTTAGCTGTTTTGGCATCCCAATCGCTGCTCACCCAGCCCTGAAGATTTTCTAGTGCAATGGTTGTCATCGCATGGATCCAAGCTTCACTTTCATTGAGCGCAGGAATATAGTGATACTCGCCACCGCCAGCATGGGTGAAAATTTCTTTGCCCTCCATGGCGATTTCTTCTAAGGTTTCTAAGCAATCCGCGCTAAAGCCTGGACAAACTACATCAATACGTTGGATTTTAGCTTTACCTAGCGCTTCAAGTGTCGTTGCCAAATAGGGTTTTAACCATTCTTGCTTTCCAAAACGTGACTGAAAAGCAACCATGTATTCTTCTTTGCTCAAACCTAGTGATTCTGCTACTAAACGCGCAGTTTTATGACATTCACAATGGTATGGGTCGCCTTTTAATAAATGAAACTTAGGCACACCATGAAAGCTCATGACTAATTTTGTGGGTTTACCATTCATTTGCCAATATTGGCGAATATTATCCACTAGCGCTGCAATATAAGCAGGATGGTCGTGATAATTGCGAATCGTGCGAATTGCTGGCACATTACGCATTTTTAACAACACTTTCCATATTGCATCAAAAACGGCTGCGCTGCTACTTGCAGCGTATTGTGGAAAAAGTGGAAAGACTAAAATTTTATTGCAGTGCTGTGCTTTTAAGCTTTCAAGCGCAGACTGCATACTAGGGTTGCCGTAGCTCATACCCAGCTCTACCGCAAATGGGGAGTTAATTTTTTGGCCCTTGTCGTTATGACTTAAGTAGCCACGTAATAAAGTGGTTTGTTTTTGTGCATGTACGAGTAAAGGTGAGCCTTCTTTAGTCCACACTTGCGCGTATTTTTCGGCAGATTTTTTTGGGCGTATTACTAAAATGATGCAATGTAAAATCCAACACCAAATAAAACGTGGAATCTCCACCACGCGTTTATCCATTAAAAATTGCCCTAAATATTTGCGTAAAGCTTTAGCATTGGGCGCGTCTGGCGTACCTAAATTGGCCACTAAAATACCAACTTTTAATTGATCGCCGTGTTTATATTCTGGTTCTGGATTGAAATATGCCATTAAATGATTTTCTATAAAAAATGTGTCTGTGAAAAAGGGTTAAGTATTTGCGTTTAAAGCATTAGAAAGTAGTTTTGCGGTCACATCCACAATCGGAATCACTCGCTCATAAGCCATGCGCGTTGGCCCAATCACGCCTAATGTACCAACCACTTGTCCGTCTGCCTGATACGGCGCGGTAATCATACTGCACTCGTCGAGTGGCAAGTAACCACTTTCCCCGCCAATAAAAATTTGTATGCCTTCGGCGCGTTGGCTGTTATCTAGCAATTGCATGAGTGAGGTACGACGTTCAAAAACTTCAAACAGTTTGCGTAAACTTGCTACGTTGGTAGAGAGTTCATCCACTTGCAATAAGTTGCGTTCACCTGCAATCACCACGCCCTCTTGTGCCGCAGCTTTGCCGCTAGCATGAAGCGCGGCGGACATTAATCTGTTCATATCATTTTGCATTTGTTGCAACTCAATATGAAGTTTTTGCTGCACTTCTTCAAAGGTTTGGCCAGCAAAGTTTGCATTAAAGTAGTTACTTGCTTGGGTAAGTTCACTAGCTGCGTAAGCTTTTTCTGCCATAAGGATACGGTTCTGCACGTTGCCGTCGCTCGTGACTATAATCACCAATATTCTAGTGTCTGATAACGGTAAAAATTCTAAATGCTTAAACGCGATGCGTTTACGTTTAGGAATCATCACCACACCCGCAAATTGCGTAAGTTGCGAGAGCATATCTGCCGCGCTGTTTATCAATTCATTTGGGTTGGGTGAAGATAAACCACTTTTAAGTAGCGCAACCGTGCCTGCATTGAGTGGTTGCACGGTGAGGAGCGAGTCTACAAATAAACGATAACCTTTGTGTGTGGGTATGCGCCCAGCTGAAGTGTGCGGGCTTGCAATAAAACCAAGTTGCTCTAAATCGCTCATCACGTTGCGAATCGTCGCTGGGCTAACATCTAAGCCAGAGTGCTGTAAAAGCGTGCGTGAACCGATAGGTTGACCATCACTAATGTAATGTTCAACTAAGGTTTTAAGTAATATTTGCGCGCGTTTGTCCACAGCGCAAATTATCAAGGAGTCGCGCGCTTATAGCAATCAAAAAGATACTGATTTAGCAATTACTTAGTGGCGCTAGCAGATACTTTTTTCTTAAAAAAGTGACTTAAATCTTGCATTAGCTGCAGCATTGCGCTTTGTTTTGTCGCTAATACAGCTTTACGTTCTTGTTCACTAAACTGCGTATCATCCGCTTTGCTGACTTTCATCATGGCAAAGCCTTTAGCATTGACTGGCTGCGTGATTTTTACATCGTCATCCACATAAACTACTCTATCCCAATCCTCAATATAAGTGTGGTTGCGCGTTTCGCCTTTGAATAAGTTAGCGCCTAGCGCGTAGTCTTTGCTTGGGTTTGTAACACCTAATAACGGCATAATGGTAGGTATAATATCCATGTGACTAGTCATCTGCTTACTCACTACTGGTTTCATGCCTGGCGCATAAATCACTAAAGGCGTTAGTACTTGCTCATCTACAAACGTAGAGTTGTGTCCCCAAAAACCATGCTCCATAAACTCTTCGCCATGATCACCATTGATAACCACAATCGTGTTGTCTAGCAGTTGATTTTCTTTTAAGTAATCAAAAATTCGGCCAAATTGCATGTCTAAATGATGTACAGAGTTGATGTAACGATTTTTAATCGGAATAATATCTTTACGTAATTGCTCTTTGCTTAATGTTGCATAATTTAAATCGTCACGATAAGGCTTAGCAATTGCAGCGTCTTCTGGAAAATAATAACGGGCATGCGGAGACTCAAAAAACATAAAAGTAAAAAATGGCTTGGCTGTATCGCGTTGGTCGATAAACGAAAGCAAATTAGTGACATTATCTCTATCGTTCTCCCAACCTGTAGCACCTTTGTTTTCATCATGCAGTTGCGCGGCTGGCACCGCGGCAAAAATCGTTTTACTAAACTCAGGGTATGAGAATTTTGCACTGGTATAAAAGCTAGTTTGATATTGTTGCTGCTGCAATACATCGATGAAAGCCGCCCCACGCTGCGCTTGCAAAAACGGAAACCAATAGTTGCCTGGCATGCCCATAAACATGCTAAATACCCCCATGCGCGTACCATTGCCACCGCTATAATTGCGCGTATAGCGCGCAGCTTGATTCGCAAATTGCAAGGTATTTGGCATGATTTGTTGGCTCGTTGCAGTGTCGTTGAGCATATCTGCACGCCAAGATTCTGAGGTAAGCCAAATAATATTGTATGGCTTTGCAGGTTGCTTAAATTGAATGGGGTTTAGTGGGTAATTAAGCTTGCCACTTACTCTAAGCTTGTCACTTCTTTGTTGCGTAAACCCTAAAGATTCGTAAAAACCACCAGCAGACACTGTTTGATAAAATGGAATGTTTTCCGCAGTACTTGCTAATTGGTTTTTGGTGTATCTATCAAAGGCAAAGCCCATGTGCGTGGAAACGGTAATGAAGACTATAGCTGGAAGAAAAGCGCGTGAAATATGAAAACTTGAATTTACCCAATGTTTATTATTTGCAAACTTATTATTTACAAATAAAGTATTCACAAATTTAGCCAGCCATGTTGCGAGCCATAAGAAAAAAGCCTGTGTGGTAATAAAAAGTAAAGTAATCGCAGCAAAGCCAGCGTCTGATGCTGCGCTACCACCTAGTGATTCAATACCGCCAGGCGTTATCAATAAATTGATAATAAATCCATTGATGTACATACCATACAACGCAAATATTTTGGCATTGGCATATAGCAATAAAGTGGTGACCGCAACGCTGAGAACTGCGATAGTGCTGGTTATTCGCTGCGTGTTAATGCTCAATAATTTGCAAGTAAAGCGACTCAATGCAGTGAGTATAATTGCAGGCACTAAATATAAAAAACCATAAAGCAAAAATGTGACGCACAAAAACCCAATAGGTAACCAACCTTCGGCATATATTGCACTAAAGCTAATAGCGCTGGCACTAAGCCACAACACTAATAGGTAGCTAAGTATGAAATAAATATTAGTTTTATTAAATATTAAAGTATTTGATGCGCTTGGTTGTTTCATTAAAGATTACTAAAGTGAAGTTAACGCTCTTGATTGCAATAAACACACCTGAAAAAGTGAGATGCTGTCTATAAATTTAACTGATTGATTCAAATCAGTAATTTAACAAGCTGGCAGCGAGGTTTTTTAAAAAATATATTAATTGATTGAGCAATACTGCAAAAAAGCCATGATTTATGTACAAATATTGCAGACTTTGTTAAGCACTCAAAAACTTAACCACTTTTTACAGACATATTTTTTAGCACTTAATATTTAGTCAAATTTATTTAGCTAAATAAGTAACAAATATAGTTAGCCTTTGACCAGTATTGCGCGACTATGGTCTAATTGGGCGATGCAAACACTTTTTAGCAATATCGCTATTATTGGCAAGTATATGAACCCGCAAGCGCTGCAAAATATGCACGCTGATTTAGCACAGCTTGCGCAACATTTGGTTGCGCGAGGCATTAATGTTTACTTAGAAAATAACACAGCAAAACATGCGCAAGTTACAGGTTTTACCACAATACCACTTGATGAAATCGCCAAAAAAGCAGACCTCGCCGTCGTGATGGGCGGTGATGGCACCATGCTAAGCGTGGCGCGCAGTTTGGTGGATGCTGATGTACCAATAGTAGGTATCAATCGTGGTCGATTTGGGTTTTTAACCGATTTGCGTACAGAAGGCATGCTAACTGGCATTGATCGCATGCTTGATGGTGATTTTATTAAAGAGCCGCGTATGTTGCTAGAAGCGCAAGTGATTCGGCAAGGAAAGCTGGTTGATTCTGGCTACGCGCTCAATGACATAGTCATTAAAAGTGGCTTAAGATTACTAGAGCTTGAAGTGCATATTGACAACAATTTTGTGTATAAACAACGCGCGGATGGCTTAATTATCTCCACACCAACTGGAACTACCGCGTATGCGCTATCTGCTGGTGGGCCGATATTGCACCCTAATTTAGACGCCATTTCGCTAGTGCCAATTTGTCCACATACTTTAAGCAATCGCCCAATTGCCGTGAATAGTAGTAGCAAAATTGAAATTACTTTAATGCAGTTTGATGAAGCGCAATTAAGCTTTGATGGCCAGCATCAAGTGGTATTAAATGTAGGCGATACCATTAAGCTGCAACGGGCAGAAAAGACTGTTGCACTGTTACACCCAAGTGAATATTGCTATTTTGATATGCTGCGCAAAAAGTTGAACTGGGGTTAATTGCATAGATGTTACAAAGCCTTTCTATTCGCGATTTTGTCATTGTTAGCCAGCTCGATTTAGAATTTTCCACGGGCTATACCGTGCTAACTGGTGAAACTGGCGCAGGTAAATCTATTTTGATTGACGCGCTGTCACTTGCGTTAGGATCCCGCGCAGAGGGCGGCGTAACACGCGCCGGCGCTGATAAAGCGGACATTAGCGCAGTGTTTAATGTTGCAAGCAATGCTGATGCTAAAGCATGGCTCATTGACGCAGAAGTGGAGTTTGAAGCAAACGAACTGGTGATGCGTCGCGTGATGTACGCAGATGGCCGCTCACGCGCGTTTATTAATGGCGTTTCAGTCACTGTTACGCAGCAAAAAGAATTAGGCGAACTACTAGTTGATATTTACAGCCAGAACGCTCATCACTCTTTATTAAAGCTGGCCACACAGCGTCAAGTACTCGATAATTTTGGCGGATTAAGTGTTTTAGCAGGTCAAGTTTCAGCGCTTTATAAAGTCTGGTATCAACTCAATACACAGCGTGTTGAAATTGAAAAAAATGCAGATATATATGCAGAAGAATCAGCCGACTTACGCGAAAAAACTCATGAGTTAGAACAGTCAGTTATCACCGCTGCCGATTGGGGAGCTTTGCAGCAAGAGCATCATAAGCTTTCTCACGGTGCAGGTCTAATTACTGGGAGTGAAGAATGCCGTGAGCTATTAAGTGAGGGTGAATTATCTGCTATTCCCATGTTAAGCCAAGTGCAACATAAGCTTAATGCGCTGGCAGAATTTGATGCATCATTAACAGAAGCCGCTAACATGTTGGATTCTGCGCTTATTCAACTCCAAGAGGCAGATAGATTTTTGAATCGTTATTTGCAGCGCGCAGATTTAGATCCCGCGAGGCTCACTGAGCTAGATGCCAAAATACAAAATATCCACAATGTTTCACGAAAATATCGCGTGCAGCCAGATGAGCTTGAAGCCTTACTTGCGAAATCGCAAACGCGTATGGTTGAGCTGGAGCTGTTTGCCAACGATGGCGAGCTTGCAAAACAAGAGACAGAGGCGCTAGCCGCCTACATGCAAACTGCCAAGAAATTATCCCAAGGTCGCGTGGTTGCCGCTACAAATCTAGGCGTACAAATTAGCATAGAAATGCAGCGGTTATCGTTAAGTGGAGGCAAGTTTGTGGTTGACTTAATCGAGCAAGCGCCAAGTGCAAACGGGTTGGAGTTAGTTGAGTTTTTAGTTGCAGGCCATGCAGGCGTTGCGCCTCGTTCGCTGGCTAAAGTCGCTTCAGGAGGTGAGCTGTCACGTATTAGTTTAGCTATACGCGTAGTCACCGCACAAAAAGAAAGCATTCCAACCATGATATTTGATGAGGTAGATGTTGGTATTGGTGGCGGTGTTGCCGAAGTGGTAGGGCAGTTACTTAAGCAGTTAGGTGAGTCTGAATTAAGTAAAAAATCTGGCTTAGCTGAAAAATCTGTCTGTAAAAAACCGTTAAGTTCTGGCGGTGTGACGGCAAATCAAGCACGTCAAGTGCTCGTCATTACACATTTGCCTCAAGTTGCCGCGCTAGGCAGCCACCACTTGCGTGTCATTAAATCGCAAGTCAGCGGTCAAACTTTAAGCACTATAGAAGTTTTGAATAGTGATGCGCGCGTTGGTGAAATCGCACGTATGTTGGGTGGCGTGGAAATTACCGAAACTACCCGCCAACATGCAAAAGAAATGTTGGCTAAATAACTTTTACGATTATTTGTTTACGCAAGACTTTTTTTTACAAATACCGTAGATAGTTAATGAATGGTCTTCCACGTTAAAGCCATGCGCATCAGCTGCGCTTTTTTGTCTTTTTTCAATTTCTTCGTCGTAAAACTCTTCAACCCTGCCACATTTAATACAAACGATGTGGTCATGGTGATGGTTGTCGTTGAGCTCAAATACGGCTTTACCACTTTCAAAATGGTGGCGAATTAACAAGCCCGCTTGTTCAAACTGTGTAAGTACACGGTATACAGTAGCCAAGCCTACGTCCTCACCTGAATTTATCATGACTTTATAAATATCCTCAGCCGATAAATGACGCTCTTTGCTGCTTTCAAACAAGTTCAACACTTTTAGTCTAGGTAATGTGGCTTTTAAACCTGCGTTTTTTAAGTCTTTTTGATCTTGCATTTGTTTACTCCCAATTTGCATTATTCACAATGACAGTGTTTTTGGTTGGCTTTTAACATGGTATATTAACGCCAATTCAAATTAAAGTCATGATATGCGTTATTTTATCAATTTACGGTATCTTTTAATATTTCCAGCAATATTAGCAACCTTGGTTGTAACAGCTTGCGGTACTGCGTTGCCAACAATTAAGCCGTTTAAACTTGATGTGCAGCAAGGCAACTTAGTCACATCTAAAATGCTACTACAATTACGTCCAGGCATGACAAAAGCGCAAGCGCGTTTCATTATGGGCACTCCACTTATCCAAGATAGTTTTCATGGAAATCGCTGGGACTACGTGTACCAACTTCGCGAAGGCGGTAAAATTAAAGAGCAGCGCCGCGTTATTTTGGATTTTGAAAGTGATTTACTTAAAACTGTGCGTGGTGATGTTGTGCCATCAGGGAGTGAAGAAGCGAAAGCTGCAGCTGAAAATATCGGTACGCGCGTAGTAGAGCCACAGGCTAAACTTGAAGATAAAACCTTATTAGATAAGCTCAAGTTTTGGAATAAAGAAGACACTACTAAATCTGCTGTTATAAAATCTGAGGTTCAGAATGCGAAGCAAATGGATGTGCCTGTTGGATTAACACCAGCAGGGCAAGATGCAAAACAAGAAACAGCAGAAGCGCAGAAATCTTTATTGGCAGTACCTGTTGAAGCTATGTTGATAGAAGGTGCTACCGTTGATCCAGAGCTAACAACAATAACGCCGCCAGCCATAAAAGAGGTTGCGTTGGAGATTATGGCTCCTGCGGTAGATGAGCGGAGTGTTGCGCCTCAGACGCGTCAGATTGAGTCAGCTGCACCGCAACCACCAGTAGATCAGTCAGTATTAACTGAGCCGGAACATCCAATCGAAATACCTGCACAGCCTGCTGCGCCTTACGAATCAACTTCTGGTATGTTGTTTGATAGAACGTTAAAATTCGAATCAGTAAAGTTGCCATTACAATCACCTACTGATAAGAAGGCACCTAGTGGCAACATAACATCGCCCAAAACAAAAGAGTTGCCAGCAGAGAATTCAACGGGATTTTTTGATCGCATGTTAGAAAAAATAGGCTTTTAGAATTTTTAATATCAGAGTTTGAATAATAAAGTATGCCAATTAAAATAGTGATTGCTGGGTGTTCTGGCCGCATGGGCCATGTTTTGCTTGAGTGCGTTTTCGCCGACGCCGAGTTAGTGTTGTGCGCTGCGCTAGACCGTAAAGATAATCCCGCATTAGGGCGTGATGCAGGTGAGTTGTTTGGCAAAACGTCCGGTGTTAAACTAACGTGCAATATTGTTGCTGCATTGAAAGAAGCAGATGTTTTGATTGACTTTACCCGTCCCGAAGCAAGCATGCAGTATTTGGAAGCATGCCAAAAAGCCAATGTCAGTTTGGTTATCGGCACTACAGGCTTTTCAGCAGAGCAAAAAGTGGCAATTGAAAAAGCTTCTAAAAATATTTCCATTGTATTCGCGCCAAACATGAGCGTAGGCATTACTTTGTTGATTAACTTGGTGCAATCTGCAGTTAAAGTACTGAATGAAGGCTACGACATTGAAATTATTGAGGCACACCATCGCCATAAAGTAGATGCACCATCAGGCACTGCCTTACGTTTGGGCGAAGCTGCCGCAAACGCTCTAGGCCGTGATTTAGCAGAATGTGCGATTTATGGGCGCGAAGGCGTAACGGGTGAGCGCAACCCAAGCACTATAGGATTTGCTACAGTGCGCGGTGGTGATGTGGTGGGGGATCATACAGTATTATTTGCTGGCATTGGTGAGCGTGTTGAATTAACACATAAAGCCAGTAGTCGCGCCACATTTGCGTTAGGTGCAATTCGCGCGGCTAAGTTTTTAGCAGATAAAAAAACTGGCTTGTACGATATGCAAGATGTATTAGATTTGCGAGATTGACTAATAACTTTAAGTAACATTTTGTGACAACTTAAGGCACGTGTGAGCATTGATTAAAGCTTAAGTTTTCGCTATAATTCGTTAATTCTGAAACGGGAAGAGTATAAAAACTCATCCCGTTTTGCATATCTGCCATCTGTTCATGATGGACATAGAACAAAAAATTTAAGCCAACTGAAATTATTTTATTTTAAAATAAAATAATTAAGTAAAACAAGGAGTTGCTGTGTCACAAAGCCTGCCCGCCATACTAGTACTTGCAGATGGAACTGTGTTTCGTGGCATATCGATTGGCGCTTCTGGAGGCACCGTTGCAGAAGTTGTGTTTAATACTTCTATGACAGGTTATCAAGAAATATTAACAGACCCTTCATACACCAAGCAAATCGTTACACTTACTTACCCGCACATTGGTAACTATGGCGTTAATTTAGAAGATGTAGAGTCTAATAACATTTATGCTAGCGGTTTAATTATCCGCGACCTACCACTGACCCATAGTAATTTTAGAAACACACAATCATTGCCGGATTACTTAATTGCAAACAATATAGTTGCAATTTCAGATATTGATACACGTAAACTGACTAGAATTTTGCGTGAAAAAGGCGCACAAACTGGCGCTATTGTCGCTGGTGAAGTTGATGAAGCTAAAGCTCTAGCAAAAGCTCAAGTACTTATTGCTGATTTTCCAGGATTATCGGGGATGGATTTAGCTAAAGTAGTGAGTTCGGATGATGTGTATGAATTTACTGAAGGTGAGTGGGCGCTAAGTAAAGGTTTTGCTAATAATTCGAGTGTGCAGTTTCATGTACTTGCCTATGACTTCGGCGTTAAGCGTAATATTCTGCGCATGCTGGTTTCTCGTGGTTGCAGAGTGACTGTGCTTCCTGCGCAAACAACTGCTGCTGAAGCATTGGCTTACAAGCCTGACGGTGTATTTCTGTCAAATGGTCCTGGTGACCCAGAGCCATGTGACTATGCGATTTCTGCAATTGCAACCATTGTTGACGCTGGTGTGCCTACCTTCGGTATTTGTTTAGGACATCAATTACTAGCATTAGCCAGTGGCGCTAAAACACACAAAATGAAGTTCGGTCATCATGGTGCAAACCATCCTGTGCAAGACATCGAATCTAAGCGTGTGTATATCACTAGTCAAAATCATGGGTTTGCTGTGGATGTTGCCTCATTGCCAGCAAATATTAAAATTACCCATGTTTCACTGTTTGACGGAAGCCTGCAGGGCATTGCGCGTATCGACAAACCAGCATTTAGTTTTCAAGGCCATCCAGAGGCTAGTCCTGGACCTACCGAAATGAGTTATTTGTTTGACCGCTTTATTAGCATGATGCAGGCAAGCGTAAAAGAAAGAAAGGCAAGCTAATGGCTAAGCGTACAGATATCAAAAGTATTTTAATTATCGGCGCAGGCCCAATTGTCATTGGTCAAGCTTGTGAGTTTGATTATTCGGGTGCGCAAGCTTGTAAAGCGTTGCGTGAAGAGGGCTATCGCGTTATTTTAGTGAATTCGAATCCAGCTACCATTATGACTGACCCAGAAATGGCTGACGCTACTTACATTGAGCCTGTTACTTGGCAAATTGTAGAAAAAATTATTGCTAAAGAGCGCCCAGATGCGCTATTGCCAACCATGGGTGGGCAAACCGCTTTGAACTGTGCTTTAGATTTAGATAAGCACGGAGTATTAGCAAAATACAATGTAGAGTTAATTGGCGCTTCAAAAGAGGCGATAGATAAAGCAGAAGACCGCCAAAAGTTTAAAGAAGCCATGACCAAAATAGGCTTAGGTTCTGCCCGCTCTCACATTGCACACAGCATGGAAGAAGCTTTGCAAGTACAGGCAAGCATTGGCTATCCAGCTATTATTCGTCCATCATTCACGATGGGTGGAAGTGGTGGGGGTATTGCTTATAATCGTGAAGAGTTTGTAACAATTTGCGAGCGTGGCTTAGATGCTTCACCAACGAATGAATTGCTAATTGAAGAGTCTTTACTCGGTTGGAAAGAGTTCGAGATGGAAGTGGTGCGCGATTCAGCAGACAATTGCATTATTGTTTGTTCCATAGAAAACTTAGATCCTATGGGTGTGCATACTGGTGACTCAATCACAGTAGCGCCTGCACAAACGCTTACGGATAAAGAATACCAAATCATGCGGAATGCTTCATTGGCAGTGTTGCGCGAAGTCGGTGTGGACACAGGCGGGTCAAACGTACAGTTTGCGATTAATCCTGAAGATGGTCGTATGATTGTCATCGAGATGAACCCACGCGTGTCGCGTTCATCAGCGCTTGCGTCTAAAGCAACTGGTTTTCCGATTGCAAAAATAGCCGCTAAGTTAGCCGTTGGTTTCACTTTAGATGAGCTGCGTAATGAAATTACTGGTGGCGCAACACCTGCTTCATTTGAGCCCTCTATTGATTATGTCGTAACAAAAATACCAAGATTTGCTTTTGAGAAATTTCCACAAGCTGATAGTCGATTAACCACACAAATGAAGTCAGTGGGTGAAGTCATGGCGATTGGCCGTACTTTCCAAGAATCATTTCAAAAAGCATTGCGTGGCTTAGAGGTTGGCGTAGATGGTTTGGATGAAAAAACGACTGATTTAGATACCATTACTAAAGAAATGGGCGTGCCTGGACCAGAGCGTATTTGGTACGTGGGTGACGCGTTTAGAATGGGGATGAGTGTTGATGAAGTATTTGATATTTCAAAAATTGACCCTTGGTTTTTAGTACAAATTAAAGACTTGATCGATCGTGAGCAAGCGCTAAAAGGTAAACAAATTGCTGATTTAGATAAGCATGCGTTATTAAAGCTTAAACGTAGCGGCTTTTCAGATAGGCGTTTAGCCACTTTATTGAATACTGACCAACATGCTGTGCGTGCTTATCGTAAGGCTTTAAAAGTGCGCCCAGTCTATAAACGCGTGGATACTTGCGCGGCTGAGTTCGCGACCAACACAGCCTATATGTACTCAACTTATGAAGAAGAATGCGAAGCACAGCCTACCAACAAAAAGAAAATTATGGTGCTAGGCGGTGGGCCTAACCGCATTGGTCAAGGTATTGAGTTTGATTATTGCTGTGTTCATGCTGCTTTTGCACTTCGTGAAGATGGCTATGAAACCATTATGGTCAATTGCAACCCAGAGACGGTTTCAACTGACTTTGATACTTCTGATCGTTTGTATTTCGAGCCAGTCACGTTAGAAGATGTGCTAGAAATTGTTGCGCTAGAAAAACCAGTGGGCGTAATTGTGCAATATGGCGGACAAACGCCGCTTAAGTTAGCGCGAGATTTAGAAAAAGCAGGTGTGCCAATTATTGGTACAACGCCAGATTCAATTGACATGGCAGAAGACCGCGAGCGTTTTCAAAAAATGTTGCAAGAGCTTGGCTTAAAACAGCCGCCAAACCGCACGGCTAGAACACCTGATGAAGCGATTCGTTTGGCTTTAGAAATTGGTTATCCGCTAGTGGTTCGCCCATCTTATGTATTGGGTGGTCGCGCGATGGAGATTGTGCAAGAGCAGTCTCAACTTGAGCGTTATATGCGTGAAGCGGTAAAAGTATCTAATGAATCCCCAGTATTGCTGGATAGGTTTTTGAATGACGCGTTAGAGGTTGATGTGGATGCTTTATCAGATGGCGTTGATGTCATTATTGGTGGCATTATGGAGCACGTTGAGCAGGCTGGCGTGCACTCGGGTGATTCTGCATGTTCATTGCCTCCTTATAGTTTATCTGCTAAGTTGCAAGATGAGCTGCGTGACCAAACCAAGCAAATGGCGAAAGCACTTGGCGTGGTTGGTTTAATGAACGTGCAATTTGCAATCCAAGGTGAAACTGTTTATGTATTAGAAGTCAATCCCCGTGCATCAAGAACTGTACCTTTTGTATCTAAAGCCTGTGGTTTGCAGTTGGCAAAAGTTGCTGCGCGTTGCATGGTGGGGCAGTCTTTAAAGTCTCAAAACGTCACGCGTGAAATTATTCCTCCGTTTTACTCGGTAAAAGAAGCAGTATTCCCGTTCATTAAATTTCCTGGAGTAGATACTATTTTAGGACCAGAGATGAAGTCAACGGGCGAGGTAATGGGTGTCGGGACAACCTTTGCGGAAGCGTTTTTAAAATCACAATTAGGTGCTTCAACCAAATTACCAGAAGGTGGGCGCGCATTTATTAGTGTGCGTAAAGAAGATTACAAAAAAGTGGTTGAAATTGCACAAGCACTAGATCAATTAGGTTTTAGCTTAGTTGCTACCAAAGGTACGGCTGCTGCACTCACGGCGAGCGGCTTAAAAGTATCTTCGGTAAACAAAGTAGCAGAAGGTCGCCCGCACATTGTAGATATGATTAAAAATGGTGACATTAGCTTTATTGTCAATGTGACTGAGGATAAGCGGGCTGTCGCTGACTCCTACGAGATTCGCCGTAGTGCGTTGCAAAATAAAGTGACATATTACACAACGATTGCAGGCGCTAAAGCTGCATGTGTTGGCATGGCGCACATGCAAGAGTTGCAAGTAGAATCAATTCAAAATTTACATAAACAACTTGTGTAACTTTATTTTTCGCTAAGTAAGCAAGATGGCTAGTTTAAATTTTTAACAAATCGTGTAACAATCATTAAATAGCCACGCCTTATGAGGTGTGGTTTTCCATTTAATAAAAGGCTTGAGTGAAAAGCTCGGCATGAGGATTTTTGTATGGCAGTGACTCAAATACCCGTAACCGTAAAAGGTGCAGCATTGTTAAAAGAAGAGCTACAGCGTTTACGCAGTGTCGATAGGCCTTATATTATTCAGGCGATTGCTGAAGCGCGTGCGCAAGGTGATTTGTCTGAAAATGCGGAGTATGAAGCAGCAAAAGAGCGCCAAAGCTTTATTGAAGGCCGCATTGCGGAGGTAGAGGCTAAGCTTTCAAACGCAATGATTATTGACCCATTGACACTAAATGCTGATGGAAGATGTGTTTTTGGCTCGACCGTTCGCATTGAAGATTTAGACAGTGGTGACGCAATTACTTACCAAATTGTGGGTGATGATGAAGCAGACATTAAAAACGGTAAAATCTCGATTAGCTCGCCAATTGCACGTGGCTTAATTGGCAAATCAGAAGGTGATATTGCAGAAGTAATGGCGCCAGGTGGTGTTAAAGAATACGAAGTTTTAAACGTACAATATATTTAAGATTAATGGCTTTACTAACAGTTGAAAAAAATAATAGATAAAAGGGAGCCGTAATGAAGTGGTCAGATAAATTTTCACTTATTATCATTACTTTATGGGTTGGCGCTCTGTGGACAACAGGCACAGCAGCTTATGTACTTTTTACGACGTTGGCAGATAAACAATTAGCTGGTCAAATTGCTGGGCAATTTTTTAATTATGTTTCTTATCTAGGGATGTTTTCAGGCTTTTATCTGCTGATTCATCGCTTATTAAGTTACGGAACATTGGCGCTAAAACAAGGCTTTTTCTGGGCAGTTTTTGGAATGTTGTTGCTAATATTAGCTGGTCATTTTGGCATTCAGCCGATACTTTCTCAATTAAAAGATGCAGCGTTGCCAAGTGATGTAATGCAAAGTGTATTTGCCAGTAGATTTAGCACGTGGCACGGCGTGGCGAGTGTAGCTTTTGTAGTGGAATGTTTGTTGGGTTTCGTGCTAGTACTTAAAGCTAGACAGTAAAGCGTTAAGTCTAAAACTTAAAGCTTAACCCTCTCAAGTAAAAATACTTAACGCATTCGCTCTTCAAAGCAAAAAACTTAACCGTTTTTTACAGACACATTTTTAATACTATTTTGTAGGGACAACAATTTTTGGTTTAGTCGTTGATAAGCGATATACCACCAATTGTTTACCGATATGATGCACTGCCAACGCGTTGGTTTGTGCGCAAATATCTACTAACATTTGTGCGCGCAACCCGCGGTCGTCAGACATGGCTTTAATTTTAATCAACTCATGTGCAATCAAGGCTACGTCAATTTCTTTAATGACGCTTGCCGTAAGGCCATTATTGCCTATCATGACCACAGGGTTTAAGTTATGCGCAAGGCCGCGTAAGTAGCTAATTTGTTTTGTATTCACAAGTATTATCTTATTGATTTATATTAATTTAAAATTTAGCCGAGCAGTTTAACAGATGAAACTAAAACCTTCTAGCAAAGCTTGGATGCATGAGCATATCAATGATGAGTTTGTGAAACGTGCACAAAAAGAAGGCTACCGCGCTCGTGCTGCATATAAACTTACGGAAATTGATGATAAAGATAAATTGATTAAACCTGGTATGACAATCGTAGATTTAGGCGCAACGCCTGGCAGTTGGTCACAAGTGGTTGCGCAACGTTTAAAAGGTCAAGGGCGCCTGATTGCACTAGATTTACTGGAGATGGTACCGATTAAAGGTGTAGAGTTTATTCAAGGCGACTTTCGTGAAGATGCCGTGTTGAAAATTTTAGAAAAATCACTCAATAATAAAAAAGTGGACCTTGTAATTGCAGATATGGCACCCAATATGTCTGGTATAGCAGATGTTGACCAAGCAGGAGCAGCATATTTAACTGAGCTAGCTTTGGAATTTAGTAAAGACTGGTTGAAACCTAGCGGTAATTTTTTGGTCAAGGTATTCATAGGCGCAGACTTTGATGAAATTTTACAAAATATGCGCCAAATGTTTGATAAAGTAGTGACTCGTAAGCCAAAAGCTTCACGCGGAAGAAGTAATGAAGTGTATTTGCTAGGACTAGGTTTAAAATAGTGGATTAGAGTAGTACAAGCTTCATTTTAGAATGATTGAAAAGTGATTTTAAATTAAAACTTAACGCCTTGCTTGTTTGTAAAGATAAAAAACTTAACGGTTTTTTATGGACACATGTTGTGTAAGCTATTAAGCGCATAAAGGACAGTATTTTGAACAATATATTTAAGAATATTGCAATTTGGTTAGCTATCGCGATGGTAATGATAGCCATTTTTAATTTGACCGGCGTAAAAAACGCCGCAGATAATCAAATTGTGTATTCACAGTTTATTCAAGAAGTAAAAGACGGACGTATTGCTAAAGTGCAAATTGATGGTCGTGTATTGCATGGCACATCGCAAGACGGAAAAAAATTCAAGTCTTATGCGCCAACAGACCCATGGTTAGTGTCTGATTTACTTAAAAACAACGTGACCGTTGAAGCAAAACCTGATGAAGAGCAGTCATTACTCATGAGTATTTTTGTGTCATGGTTTCCAATGATTTTACTCATCGGTGTGTGGATTTTCTTTATGCGCCAAATGCAAGGTGGCGGTAAAGGTGGTGGACCGTTTTCATTTGGCAAAAGCAAAGCACGCCAATTAGACGAAGGTAATAATCAAACTACGTTTGCTGATGTTGCAGGCTGTGATGAAGCTAAGGAAGAAGTAATTGAGATTGTAGAATTTTTACGCGATCCAACCAAATTTCAAAAACTTGGTGGACGCATTCCTCGAGGTGTATTAATGGTTGGTCCTCCAGGAACGGGCAAAACATTACTTGCACGCGCAATTGCTGGCGAAGCAAAAGTACCTTTTTTCACTATTTCAGGTTCAGATTTTGTTGAGATGTTTGTGGGCGTTGGTGCATCGCGCGTGCGTGATATGTTTGAACAAGCAAAAAAAAGCGCACCATGTATCATTTTTATTGATGAAATTGATGCAGTTGGTCGTCATCGTGGCGCTGGCACTGGCGGCGGAAACGATGAGCGTGAGCAAACATTAAACCAATTACTTGTTGAGATGGATGGCTTTGAAGGAAATTCTGGCGTGATTGTGATTGCAGCAACAAATCGTGCTGATGTATTAGATAAAGCATTATTACGTCCAGGCCGTTTTGACCGTCAAGTGATGGTGTCATTACCTGACATTAAAGGACGTGAGCAAATTTTATTAGTGCATATGCGTAAAGTGCCGATTGATGTGGACGTGAAAGCGGATATTTTAGCGCGTGGTACGCCAGGTTTTTCTGGTGCAGATTTAGCTAACTTAGTCAATGAAGCGGCTTTGTACGCAGCGCGTCGCAATAAACGTACTGTGGATATGCAAGATTTTGAAGATGCAAAAGACAAAATCTACATGGGCCCAGAGCGTAAATCTATGGTGATGCGTGATGAAGAGCGCCGTAATACTGCGTACCACGAATCTGGCCATGCAGTGGTGGCTAAGTTATTGCCAAAAGCTGACCCAGTGCATAAAGTTACGATTATGCCCCGCGGTTGGGCGCTTGGTTTAACTTGGCAGTTGCCAGAATTTGACCGTATTAGTAATTACAAAGACAAAATGTTAGAAGAAATTTCTATTTTGTTTGGCGGGCGTATCGCTGAAGAAATTTTTATGCATCAAATGTCTACTGGAGCATCAAATGACTTTGAACGTGCAACAAAAATGGCGCGTGATATGGTGACGCGTTACGGTATGTCCGATGCTTTAGGCACAATGGTGTATGCGGGTAGCGAGCAAGATTCTATGTTTGGTAGCATGAGCTCAAAAACAGTTTCTGAAGCCACTCAACAAAAAGTAGATGCTGAAATTCGTCGCATTTTAGATGAGCAATATGGCATTGCGCGTAAATTGCTAGAAGATAACCGCGATAAAGTAGAGGCGATGACGGCGGCGTTGATGGAGATGGAAACGATTGACGCAGACCAAATCAATGACATTATGGCAGGGCTGCCAGTGCGCCCACCTAAGCCTTCGCAAAGTAAACCTAATCCACCACGTGATACTGGCGCTTCGGATTCAGGTATAACGCCCGCACCTCAAGCGACTGCTAAAACTTAAAACTGTTTAAGCAAACTACAAAAGCTAGAAAATCAATTTGGATTTTCTAGCTTTTTTTATGTAATCTAAGCCTTCTGTGATGCTATTGAATTGTTGGTATAATGCTGCATGCATTTACCACATTCACCAGCCATGCTATTTAGATGCGGAAAATTTGAGCTAAATTTATCTCGCCCACATGTGATGGGTATTGTAAACGTTACACCAGATTCTTTTTCTGATGGTGGCAGGTTCGCAAGTACAGAGTTGGCGGTTGCGCATGCAATGCAGCTTATTCAAGATGGCGCTGATATTTTAGACATAGGCGGCGAATCTACTCGGCCAAGTGCAATTCCAGTGAGTTTAGATGAAGAGTTAAACAGGGTAATCCCAGTCATTCAGGCTTTGAGTAAACTCGCTAGCGTACCAATCTCCATTGATACCTATAAGCCAAAAGTAATGAGCGAGGCCATTTCCGCAGGTGCAGATATAGTGAACGATGTGCGCGCTTTGCAAGAACCAATCGCTCTGGAAGTGGTGGCAAACAGCAGTGTCGGTGTGTGTTTAATGCACATGCAAGGTACTCCGCAAACCATGCAAATTGAACCGCATTACGATGACGTAGTCCTTGAAGTACAAGATTTTTTAATTGCGCGTTTAAACGCCGCGATTAATGCTGGCATTACAAAAAACCGTATTTTGTTAGACCCTGGTTTTGGTTTTGGTAAGCGCACGCAAGATAATATTGCGTTGCTTCAACAGCTAGATAAGTTAAATAATATTGGTCAGCCTCTGTTGGTTGGCTTATCACGTAAATCTATTTTAGGCGTGATTGCTGGAGCAAATACAGAGCAAAAGCTGCACGCAGGTATTGCTGCTAGCATTATTTCTGTGATGAAAGGCGTTAAAATAGTACGCGTACATGACGTTAAAGCGACTGTAGATGCATTAAAAGTATTTAATGCGCTACAAATTGAACGAACTTAAAGGTTTTTCATAGACACATTTTAAAAAGTAGATTAAGTTATAACAGATGAGCAAACAATATTTCGGTACAGACGGCATTCGTGGGTGTGTGGGTGAGGCGCCAATTACACCAGATTTTGTCATGCGTTTAGGTTATGCTGCGGGTCGTGTGCTGACTAGAATTGATAATCATCTTGCAAAAAATGCACGACCTTCAGTATTAATTGGTAAAGATACGCGTATTTCTGGATATATGCTGGAATCTGCCTTGGAAGCTGGTTTATGCGCTGCTGGCGTAGATGTGCTGATGACAGGGCCAATGCCAACACCAGCGGTGGCATATTTAACGCGAGCGTTGCGTGCGCAAGCGGGTATTGTTATTTCTGCTTCGCATAATCCTTTTTACGACAACGGTATCAAGTTTTTTTCAAGTTTAGGTACTAAGTTGCCAGATGCTATTGAGCATGCCATTGAGGCCGAGCTTGAAAAACCTATGCAAGTGATGGAGTCTGCTCAATTAGGTAAAGTGCGCCGCATTGATGATGCGGCAGGACGTTATATTGAGTTTTGTAAAAGCACCTTTCCAAATACGCTTGATCTACGTGGTTTAAAAATTGTACTCGATTGTGCGCACGGTGCCACTTATCATGTTGCGCCGCCAGTGTTCCACGAGCTAGGCGCTGAAATTATCACTATAGGTAATACGCCAGACGGCTTAAATATTAACCATGAAGTAGGTAGTACGCACCCACAAGCATTGCAAGAAGCAGTTGTAGCAAATAACGCAGACTTAGGTATTGCCTTTGATGGCGATGGTGATCGCCTGATGATGGTGGATAGCAACGGCACGTTATTAGATGGCGACCAACTGCTTTATATAATTGCCATTGCGCGCCAACAAGCTGGCTTATTGCAAGGTGGTGTGGCTGGTACGCTAATGACTAATTTAGCACTTGAGCATAAACTAGCTGGCAATAACATTCCATTTGCACGTGCAAATGTAGGTGATAGATATGTTTTAGAGTTGCTTAACCAAAAAACTTGGCAATTGGGTGGAGAGAATTCTGGACATATTTTAACGCTAGATAAACATAGTAGTGGTGATGGCATTATTGCTGCTTTGCAGGTGATGCATGCTGTACTACAAAGCAAAAAAACCTTGGCAGAGTTGGGCGCAAGACTAGTGCTGTATCCGCAAGTGTTGATTAACGTAAAAACCTCGAAAAAAATTGATTTAAATAACCATACTGGAATTCAAGCTGCAGTAAAAATTGCAGAAAAAACCTTGGCTAATACTGGTCGCGTATTATTAAGAGCATCAGGCACAGAGCCAAAAATACGTGTCATGGTTGAAGGTGAAAATGCAGCGCTAGTGCAAAATTTAGCTGAAGATATTGCTAAAGTTGTTACGCAGGCGACGAGATAATAGCTCGTTTATGCCGGCGACTCAGTAAAGTTTGTCGACTTATAAATTTAACGACTTGGTCATCAATCCTTCATAATTGAATGACATTCTAGTCTCTAAGTTAGTAGTGTAAGGAGGCGAAAAATGTCACGCAAATTACAGTTATATTTAAGTCGCATGCACAGGCTAGATAGTAATGTATGTGTTGCGGTAAACCATACTAGCCAATACAGAGTTATTCGCGATTGCTTTAGGGTGGTTAGTAGACTAGGCGATGGAGTTTTTTGGTACGCACTTATGACAGGTATTTTAATAGTTAAAGGCGCTGATGGCATAGTGCCAGTATTGCATATTGGGCTTGCTGGCTTGACTGGCACATGGCTATATAAATGGTTAAAAAGTAAAACGTTACGCCCACGCCCTTATCAAGTTCGACAAGATATTTGGTTGTCAGGTAAGCCGTTAGATAAATTTAGTTTTCCTTCTGGCCATACATTGCATGCCGTGATATTTAGCATGGTTATATTGGGTTATTACCCACAGCTTGCGGTAGTTGTTTTACCGTTTACGATGATGGTTGGTTTGTCTCGCGTAGTACTTGGGTTGCATTATCCAAGTGATGTGATTGCAGGTGCGCTAATTGGCGCTGGCATCGCAACACTATCTTTTAAATTGGTCTAATTTAGTGTTATTTAATTCACTCAGCTTTTTTAATTTAATAAACTTAAGTTGTTTAATAATTCTCTGGTTTAAAATACTTTAATGGCTGTGGATGTTGTAAGTGCAAGTGACTCACACATACAATACGCCAAGCTTCCAACTGCGCGGCACTAAAGTGCTTCAACTCAGCTTCTAACTGAGGTTTGTTGCCGTTTAATACAGTGCCGATTTCTTGTACCGCGACCTGTGTTTTGGCTATGTAATACACAAAGTTTTTTTTCACATTTTTATCCAGCAACCGCGCTAGCGCTAATATTAAACTTGGCAATTTAATCATGCGTAATGCACCGTCCCAAAATGCTAAGCGCGCTATTGCTGCATTTGCTGTGTGCACAGAACATTTAAAGTGCGGCGCTATAAACACTGAAATTTCATTTTTATGTTTTGTAAGTAGCGTGCGAGGATATGTTTTCATAATCGGCATTAAATAAGCATCCATCGCCCATTCCGAAGAAATATGTGTGAATAAACTGTTCTCTATCCACATTGCCTCATGTGCAGGTACAAAGTGATTGTGCGCAATGACGTCTATATATAAATGGCTGGCATAGCCAATCGCAATGGCTATTTCTTCATCTGTTTTAGCAAGTAGTAATAATTGGTGAGCATTTTCCCAAAAATGAGTGTGCCTAAAACGATGGTTTACAATCGCTAAGTCTGGCAAACATGCACCAGCCATCACTAAATTTGGGAAGCACTTAATAGCGTTTTGTAAACGCGGGTCTAGTAAGGGCATAGCCCATAGTAAAGACTGCGCAAAATATAAATGCGTGACCAAACCCCAAGCGTTAGCATCTACTGAGTAAATACAAAAGGGTAACCACCAATAGTATTTTTCTAATATTTGCATGCTGCGAACTTTGCCCAGCTCGCGTGAATAGCGCGTGACAAATTAATGATATTTTGATGACAACTCAAAAAAGTCGTCAAGCTGTCATAAATAGTTGGTATTTTAGTGTTGTATGTTTTGCAACCAACAAGGAACTGCAACGGTGATTAAGCCACTCAAAATACTTTATATTTCAGATGTTTATTTCCCCCGTATTAACGGCGTTTCAACCTCTATCAATACTTTCGTTGAGCAAATGCTAGCTTTAGGTCACACGGTACATTTAATTGCGCCAGACTACTCAGATGCAGCGCAAGTAAACGATGAAACTTGGATTAAGCGTATTCCAGCGCGCAACATTTATTTTGACCCTGAAGATAAACTGATGAAATATGCTGAGGCTCTCAAACTATTGCCAGAGCTCGCACGTGAGCAATATGACATGATTCATGTACATACACCGTTTGTAGCGCATTATTTGGGATTAAGGCTCGCTAAAGCGCTAGATATTCCATGTGTTGAAACTTACCACACTTTTTTCGAGGATTATTTGCATCATTATTTGCCTTGGATTCCAAAATACATGGCGCGCGGTATGGCTAGAATGATTTCTAAGCAACAATGTAACGCTGTCGACGCCATTGTAGCCCCGTCACAACCAATGTTAGATTTATTACGCAAGTACGGCATTACAGTTCCAGCAGAAGTAATTCCCACAGGTCTGCAAGCGCATAGCTTTGCATCGGCAGATGGCGTTGCATTTAGAAAAAAATACGATATTCCAATTGGTCGACCAATGATGCTTTATGTAGGTCGAGTAGCGTTTGAAAAAAATATTGACTTTTTACTTGGCGTGGCTAAAGTGCTGAGCGAAGAACGCCCAGATATATTAATGGTAGTGACTGGCGAGGGGCCAGCTGAAGCTAGTTTACATAAACTAGCTAAATCGTTAAACATTGAAAAAAATGTAAAATTCATTGGTTATTTAAATCGTGAAACCGAGTTGAACGCATGTTATCAATCAGCGGATGTGTTTGTGTTTGCCTCAAAAAGCGAAACGCAAGGATTAGTGCTATTAGAAGCAATGGCCCAAGGCACACCGGTAGTTGCGATTGCTGAACTTGGTACGGCTTCTATTTTGGTTGAAGGACAAGGTGCTTTAATTGCTAATGAAAATACCTTAGAATTTGCTCAAAAAGTACATCAACTATTAATTTATCCTGAACAGCGCGCATCACTTGGAGAGCATGCAAGAGCTTATGCATTAGCTAAATGGACAGCTAAAGTGCAAGCTGAACGTTTGGCTAAGTTTTACATAAAGCTTGGCGATAAATTAGTACAACAAAATGCAGCACATGCAATGGTGAACCCAGCCAACACTTAATTGATTTGAGTTGTAAAGAACTCAGCAATTGCAGACGTTTTTATAGCGCGATTAATTTACGATGCAAGTAAGTTTTAAAATGTGTCTGTAAAAATCGGTTAAGTATTTTAAATTAATTTGTAAACTGTTAAGTTTTTTCTGTTTCTATTTGTAAAATACAACAAAAACCAGCAATCGCTACCTTCAGTTTTTACTAGAATAAGTTAAAGATTAACCAGATCTAACTAACCAAATTTACCTGTAATATAATCTTCAGTTTCGCGACGTGTTGGGCGTGTAAAAATCATATCGGTATCGCCGTACTCAATCAACTCACCAAGGTACATATAAGCGGTGTAGTCCGAAACGCGGGCAGCTTGCTGCATATTATGCGTGACCACTAAAATTGTAAGTTTATTGCGAAGCTCGCTCATTAGCTCTTCAATGTTTGCTGTTGCAATTGGGTCAAGCGCAGAAGTTGGTTCATCAAATAACATAATTTCTGGGTCTGTAGCCAAGGCGCGTGCAATACATAAACGTTGTTGTTGACCGCCAGACAAGTTAAATGCTAAGTCATGTAAACGGTCTTTGACTTCGTTCCAAAGCGCAGCGCCTTTTAGCGCTTCTTCAACTTTCTCGTCCACTACGCGTTTATTAGATTCGCCACGAACACGTAAGCCATAGGCCACGTTTTCGTAAATTGACTTTGGAAACGGATTTGGTTTTTGAAATACCATACTAATGCGCATGCGTACTTCAATCGCATCTACGCCTTCAGCCAACACGTTGGTGTTGTCTGGATACATTAAAATTTGGCCTTCATATTTATTGCCAGGATATAAGTCATGCATGCGGTTAAAACAGCGCAAATAGGTCGATTTACCACAGCCAGATGGGCCAATTAACGCAGTAATTTTATTTTCATAAAGCGGCATATTAATGCCCTTTAATGCTTTCATACCATTGGAGTAATAGAAGCTGAGGTCTTTAGATTCGGCTTTTATTGGTGAAGTTACATTAACCATATTTTTCCCTGAGGCTTTAGCAAAATTTTAATGTGTTAGTTATAGAGTTTGGTTTTAAATACATGGGTTTTAATCTTTATCCCAAATTACCACTTAATGTTTTTACGAATTTTGTAGCGTAAATAAATTGCCGTACCATTCATTAACAGCGTGACTACAATAATAATTGCACCGGTAGCAGCAGCGTTTATATGGAATGCATGGTCAGGACGTGATAACCAATTGAACATTTGAATGGGCATGACCGTAAAGCCAGACGATAAGAAGTCAAAGTTAATAAATGGGGCGGTATCAGTAATTGGTGAAGGTGGTAAAAACGCAATAAAGGTGAGTGCGCCAATGGTGATAATGGGTGCAGTTTCGCCAAGTGCGCGTGACATCCCAATAATCACGCCAGTCAAAATACCGCCAAATGAATAATGAATAACATGGTGAAACACCACTTGCCACTTTGTAGCACCAACCGCGTAAGCCGCTTCGCGAATAGCGACAGGAATCGCTCGAATTGCTTCTCGTGTAGACACAATCACAATCGGTAAAATGACCAAGCCTAAGGTTAAACCAGCCGTTTGAATACTTTGCCCTAAGCCTAAACCATAGACAAATAATCCAAGCGCTAACAAACCATAAATGATTGATGGCACGCCAGCTAAGTTTGAAACGTTAATTTCAATTAAATCAGCCAAC
>JBDNJL010000057.1:0-7369 GCA_041687795.1 Methylotenera sp.
AAATAAACTTAACGTTTAACCAATTCAAACCAAATAAACTTAACGTTTATTTATAGACACATTTTTAGGCTAAGTTTTCAAAAAAGTGCAATTAATCTTATTCGCTTAAACCATACTTTATGACGCTAATATGACATATTGATGACAAATATTAAACATGCAGATACTTAGTTAAATAAATAACCGTCTTACAAATTGCCATTTGTGCAATTTTGTAACAATATGTTGGCAAGTTGCATATAAAAACTAAAATTTAGGATTAAGTAACTAAAGATAGAATGCTTAAGGAGCATGCATGGCAAATTTTCTGACACGTTTTTTATCTAAAGAAAACATTACCGCAAACCCTAATTTTAATCGTTGGCTTGTGCCACCCGCTGCGCTAGCAGTGCATTTGTCGATTGGTATGGCGTATGGCTTTAGTGTATTTTGGAAGCCATTGGGTAATTTACTTTTAGGTGAAGACAGCAAACCTTTGGTGGCGTGTGCAGCAGGCGCAAGTTCATTTGGAGAGAAATTAGACGGGACATTACGCGCGCTTAACGCTACAGACTGCAATTGGACGCAGTTTGATTTAGGTTGGATGTACACCTTATTTTTTGTATTGCTTGGCTGCTCAGCGGCGCTTTGGGGTAGCTGGTTGGAGCACGCAGGTCCACGAAAAGCCGGCTTAGTATCGGCGCTTTGTTGGTGCGGTGGCTTACTAATTTCTGCTTTTGGTATTTATAGCCACCAACTTTGGATGATGTGGCTGGGTAGCGGTGTCATTGGAGGAATAGGTTTAGGTTTAGGCTATATTTCACCAGTTTCCACGCTAATTAAATGGTTTCCAGACAAACGTGGCATGGCAACAGGCATGGCAATTATGGGTTTTGGTGGTGGAGCGATGATAGGTTCGCCTCTTGCCACCAAATTAATGACTACATTTTCTACAGAGGTTGGCGGTGTCATTCATCCTGGTATATGGCAAACATTTGTTGCGCTTGCGTTGATCTATGCAATATTTATGGTCTGCGGATCACTTGGTTATCGCGTTCCACCTTCGGGCTGGAAGCCAGTAGGCTGGGTGCCGTCCGCAACTAAATCTAATAATATGATTGCCACTCGCCATGTGCATTTAAACCAAGCACATAAAACGCCGCAATTTTGGCTGCTATGGTTGGTGCTATGCATGAATGTAACGGCATGCATTGGTATTATTGGTGCGGCAGCACCAATGCTACAAGAAACCTTTGGTGGTGCGCTTATTGCGCCAGCTGGTAGCGAGGTGCATGCGCATGGCTTTGCTGATATTAAAAAGGATGAAGCCTTAGTTGCAGCAACCGCTGTTGTTGCTGCTGGATTTGTAGGTTTAATTTCACTTTTTAATATTTTTGGACGTTTTTTTTGGGCAAGCGCATCAGATAAATTAGGTCGTAAGCAAACTTATATTGTTTTCTTTGTAATAGGAGCATTGCTTTATGTCATAGCCTCACAAATGGCAGGGTTAAAGTCTTTAGCTTTATTTGTGGCGTGTTTTTGTCTTATTGCTTCAATGTACGGTGGCGGCTTTGCCACAATTCCTGCATATTTAGCTGACATGTTTGGATCACAATTCGTTGGCGCGATTCATGGACGTTTGCTTACTGCATGGTCAACGGCAGGTATCCTAGGCCCAGTCATTGTGAACTATATGCACGATATTCGCTTAGAAGCTGGCGTGCCTTTTGCAGAAATTTATGCACCTATTTTTTATGTGTTGGCAGGCATGTTAGTCGTCGGCTTCTTTGCAAATTTAATGGTTAAACCAGTAGAAGCTAAATTTTTTATGACTGAAGCTGAGTTAAGTTTAGAGAAAAAGCTTGCGCATGAAAAAAGCATTAGTGCAAAAGAAGTGAGTGGCACTGGTGAAAAAACGCCCTTACTCACCACATTGGCCTGGTTAGCCGTTGGGGTTCCGATCGCTTATGGCGTGATTAGTACAGTGCAAAAAGCGTGGGTGCTGTTTAATTAAACTCACTCATTAAAACGCAATATCAAACCTCGTATGCGCTACACCTGATATACGGTAAAATAACGCTTTCAGTGAGCTGGTTTATTAAACTTGCTTGCAATATTAAGGATAAAAGCGTGAGAGAAATAGAGCAAAATTTAAACGGCGCAGGTATGCAAATTGGCGTAGTGCTATCAAGATTTAATAGCGATATTGGTGATGGCTTGCTTAGCGCATGTACATCTGAGCTATTAAAACTAGGCGTAGCGAGCGATGACATCACGATTGCAACTGTACCAGGCGCTTTGGAAACGCCATTGGTGCTACAACACATGGCATTAAGTGAGCGTTTTGATGCTTTAATTGCACTAGGTGCAATTATCCGCGGTGAAACTTATCACTTTGAAGTGGTTGCTAATGAGTCGGCACGCGGAATTTCTGAGGTACAACTTAACACAGGTATTCCAGTGGCTAATGCAGTATTGACCACTGAAGATGACGACCAAGCTATCGCGCGTATGCATATTAAAGGCGCAGAAGCCGCACAAGTAGCAATTGAAATGGCCAACTTGGTTAAGTCACTATGAGTGATGCAGAAAAAGTGACCAGCTTAGTGACGGGCGTGGAGATTGCGCCATCAGCTAAAACCAAGAAAAGCGCAGGTAAAAATCGTAGAAAATCGCGTGAGTTAGCAGTCAAAGCGGTATATCGCGGCATGTTAAATGCTTCTGAATTAAAACAGATCTTTCGCGACATGATGGAAGATCCTGATTACAACAAAGCTGATGAAGCATACTTTAAAGAATTGCTACAAGCTGTGACGACCAATATTGAAGCTTTAGATACAAAACTAGCGAACTTTATTGATCGACCAATTGCAGAGTTAAGCCCAGTCGAGCATGCAATATTGCGTATTTCAGGCTGTGAATTAATGTTTGATATGAGCATTCCTTATCGAGTGGTGATCAACGAGGGTGTGGAGTTGGCTAAAATCTACGGCGGCGTTGATGGACATAAATATATTAATGGCGTATTGGATAAGTTAGCGGGAGATGTTCGCGCGAATGAAGTAAGTGTAAGGCGTTAAACTTTTCGCTTAAATCATTATTAAGATAAAAACTTAACCGTTTTTTACAGACATATTTTATAAAAGCAATCGCTTTGTATCATTTTTCTTTTTTTTGAAAAAAATCGCGTGTAAACTAGTGTTTAGATTGAGTTTAAAGCTCGCACCTCAAGTGTAGCGTTTAAAAGACACAAACTTAAAAATTAAAAACGTAATTTATTAGACGTTATAAAAGGGTGGCTAATGAAAAAAAGTTTCTGGAAGTCAGATTGGTTTGCAGCGCTCGTTATTTCATTATTCTTTTTATTCGCCGCTAGCAGCGTTCTTTTACAAGGTTTAGAGCGCAAAGCTTACGATTTAGGTGTGCAATCTAGCAGTCGTATCGCAGGCGATAAAATCGCCGTGATTTCAATTGATGACCAAAGTATTGCTAATATTGGTCGTTGGCCATGGTCGCGAGAAGTGCATGCAAAAATGATTGAAAAGCTTGCCGCTGCGCAAGCGAAAGTCATCGGCAATACTGTCTATTTTTTAGAGCCACAAATTGACCCAGGTTTGAGCTATATTAATAAAATCTCAAGCTTTGTTGCAAGCTCTACAATACCAACTGTGTCACCAGAAGCCTTTGAACTAAGCACCATGCTTAAAGAGGCGCAATTCGCTCTCAATACTGACGAAAAATTAGCTGCAACAATTAAGCAAGCAAATAATGTGGTTATCGCCATGCCTTTTACCATAGGCGAACCGCTTGGTAATCCAGATAAGCCATTGCCAGTGTATGTGCAAAAAAATGCGTTACCTAAAATTGTAGATAGAGTAGGCGCTGAGGAAAACGGTTTTTTACCAATTCCAGCCTTATCTGCGCTATCACCAATTCCAATGATTGGGGAAGTTGCTGCTGCAATTGGGCACTTAAATGCAGCACCAGATTTAGATGGCGGTATTCGTGCAGAGCCACTTGTGCTTTCATATTATGATCAATATTATCCATCATTATCACTACAAGTCGCAGCTCAATACCTAAACTTAAAACCAAATGATATTGAAGTGCGTTTAGGTGAAGGTGTGAAATTAGGTAAGTTAAACATAATCACAGACTCCGCGTTACAAATGAATACGTTCTTTTACAGAGGTAAAGGTAGCCAATCAGCGTTTTCAATCGATTCGTTTTTTGATGTATATAGCGGCAAGATTCCAGTTAGCAAATACAAAGATAAAATTGTCATCATTGGCATGTCTGCCACTGGCCTCAGCGATAACCAACTCACACCAATATCATCAGAAATGAAGCCAATTGAAACGCTAGCACACTCAGTCGCAAGTATCTTAAATGAAGACTTTTTTGTAGTGCCGCCATGGGCAACTTGGGCACAGTTAGGTGTTTGGCTTTTAGTGGCGCTGTATTTAATTTTACTATTACCTAGATTAAAGGCTGGTATCGCCGCCTTCACCACATTAGCTTTGCTTATTGTTTTAATTGCTATGCACTTTGTATTAATGACGCAAAAAGGGATTTGGCTACAGTTGATGATGCCAGTGGTCTTGCTGTTAGTTGGACATGGTTTGCTAACCACTAAACGCTACTTGTTGACCGAACAAGGTAAAGCAAAATCTGATTCTGAATCTGCTGAAAGTAACCGTAATTTAGCGCTAATGTTCCAAGGTCAAGGTCAGCTAGATATGGCGTTTGACCGTTTTAGAAAATGCCCAATTGACCATAGCGTGATGGATGCATTATATAACTTAGGTTTGGATTTTGAGCGTAAACGCCAATTCAATAAGGCTGAATCTGTATTTGCATATATGGCAGAGCATAATCCAAAATATAAAGATTTAGAGCAGCGTATTTCACGATCTAAAGCTATGGCAGAAACCATTATTTTAGGTGGCGCTAGTGGCGGAAGAACTAATACGAGCACCATGATTTTAAATGACAGCACGGTAGAAAAACCGATGCTAGGTCGTTATCAAGTAGAAAAAGAGCTTGGTAAAGGCGCGATGGGCGTGGTGTATTTAGGCCGTGACCCTAAAATTAGCCGCGTGGTCGCAATTAAAACCATGGCGCTGTCGCAAGAGTTTGAGACAGACGAGTTGGTATAAGTAAAAGAGCGCTTCTTCCGCGAGGCTGAAACTGCGGGCAGGTTAAATCACCCAAATATTGTGACAATTTACGATGCAGGTGAAGAACATGACCTAGCGTATATTTCTATGGAGTTTTTAAAAGGAAAAGATTTAGCACCACATACTAAGGCAGATAATTTATTGCCAATTGCCAAAGTAATCGACATTGTGGCTAAGGTAGCAGATGCTTTAGATTATGCACATGCGCAAAACGTAGTTCATAGAGACATTAAGCCAGCAAATATTATGTATGAAGCTGATTCAGAGATAGTAAAAGTGACGGACTTTGGTATTGCACGGATTACCGACTCCTCTAAAACAAAAACGGGTATGGTGCTAGGTACACCGAGCTATATGTCACCAGAGCAATTAGCTGGTAAAAAAGTAGACGGTCGTTCAGATTTATTTTCATTAGGTGTTATGTTGTATCAGATGACTACTGGTCAATTGCCATTTACGGGCGATTCTATGGCCACGCTAATGTTTAAAATTGCTAACGAGCCACACGCTAGCGCGAACACAGTCAACGCAAATATTAGCGCGTGCTTGAGCATAATTATTGACCGTATGTTAGAGAAAGACCCAGAAAAGCGTTTTACACGAGGCCAAGAAATTGCCAGCGAACTTAGGCGCTGTGCTGCGCAGACTTAAATTATGGACATGAATAATGCGTTAGAAATTGTACGCCTAACTGATGTTGGTAAACGTCGTGACCATAACGAAGACGCTATTGCTAGCGACGATGTTATAGGCTTGGTTGTTTTGGCAGATGGCATGGGTGGTTATAAAGCTGGCGAAGTTGCAAGTGAAATTGCTATATTAAGCATTACTGCAGAACTTAAAGAAGCTATGCTTAGCCTGAAGCCAGGTTGTGTAGATGTGTTTCTTGATAAACAAGCTGAGGCTCAGCTAATACTGGACGCAGTTAAAAATGCTAATGATGCTATCTATAATGTATCGCAAACCCAGCCACAATGTGCTGGTATGGGCACTACTTTGGTTGTAGGCTTGTTTACTAATAACAAACTATTGGTAGGGCATATTGGTGATTCTAGAATGTACAGATTTAGAAACCACTTGCTCGCACAAATAACAGAAGATCATTCACTATTACAAGAGCAAATTAAATCAGGTCTGATTACAGCTGAGCAAGCTAAATTTTCTGCAAATAAAAACCTAGTTACACGAGCGGTGGGAATTGACCCAGAAGTAGAGCTTGAATTAAATGAGCATAATGTTGAAGTAGGCGATATTTATTTATTATGCTCTGATGGGTTAACCGATTTGGTAGATGACAATATTATTGAATCCATGCTCAATGTGGTTTCTTCAAATTTGGACGAAACGGCGCAAAAGCTTGTGGAAGTAGCGAACGATAATGGCGGTAAAGATAATATATCTGTCATACTAGTTCGTGTTAATAGGTCATTCGAGTATAAAAGTGCTTGGTACGATAATTTTTTAGGTTGGTTAAAATAACAGGATAGATCATGGCAAAGCTCATTCTTTCTCTAGAAAATACACTATTAAGCGAATATACGCTTGATAAAGATCGCATGACAATTGGGCGCAGGCCCACAAACGATATTCATATTGATAACTTAGCGGTGAGTGGTGAGCAAGCGGCTATTGTTCAAATGGGTAAAGACTTTTTTATCGAAGATTTAGAGAGTACGAACGGCACATTTGTTAATAATAGGGCTGTTAAAAAGCACCTTTTGCAACATGGCGATATAGTAGAATTTGGCAAGTATCAGCTAAAATATATTAACGAAGTGGTGCTGAACAATCTAGGTATGGGCAGTGGCGAGGCAGACTTCGAAAAAACCATGATTATTCGACCTTCTGTGATGAAAAATATGACAGCCCCAGCCACAATACCTGCTGTTGTAAAAGTACCTGCGTCGCAAGCGACTGGGGTGGTCAACTCAACAGAAGATGTTAAACCTGCACTTGCGCCACTGGCTAGTGGCGAGCTAGTTGGTAAAGTACAGGTGCTTAACGGCTCAAGTAGTGGTCGTGAGTTAACTTTGAATAAAGCACTTACTACGCTTGGTAAGCCAGGTGTGCAAGTTGCAGTAATAACAAAACGTCCCAATGGTTATTTTATTACCCATGTTGAAGGAAAAATACACCCAATTGTGAATGGAAATTCTACTGGGTCGCAAGCTTTTGCATTAAATGATCATGACGTGATTGAGCTGGCTGGG
>JBDNJL010000058.1:0-5159 GCA_041687795.1 Methylotenera sp.
AAACAGTTGTTGTTAAAGACTTCCATAGTTAAATCGAGACTAAGCCTCTTTGAGGATGGATACCTTAGATAGTTAACCTACACATTTCTGCTAAACATTTAATATCCCTCAGAGAACGCAATTGACCAACTTTTAACCGCTCCTCTAGATTAATCTTAAACAACAAAAACCCCCTTATAGATATTTAATCTAAAGGGGGTTTTGTTTACATTATTAAACTAGGTAAATTCTAGAACGGTATGTCATCATCAAAATCATCAAAACCAGATCCGCCACTTACAGTTTTTTCTGCTGCGGCCGGTTTTGCTGCAGATTGGCGAGTTGGTGCTTGGCCATAGCTACTTTCATCCATGCCATTACTTTGGTCCATTCCGCCGCCATCGTAGCTAGCGTTCGAACCACCGCCATCGCGAGCGCCAAGCATCTGCATTTGGTCAGCAATAATTTCTGTGGTGTAGCGATCCTGACCTTCTTTAGTTTGCCATTTGCGCGTTTGTAAACGGCCTTCTACATATACTGGGCGACCTTTTTTTAGATATTCTCCAGCAATTTCAGCTAATTTACGGTACATCACAATGTTATGCCATTCGGTACGCTCTTGTTTTGCTCCAGCTTTGTCTTTCCAGCTATCTGTCGTGGCAATGCTAAAGTTACATACTGCTTCGCCATTTGGCATAAAGCGCACTTCTGGATCGCGACCTAAATTACCGACTAAAATCACTTTGTTTACTGATGCCATTTTTATCTCCTCAACTATGTTTGTATTAGCGCATGCACTTGAGACTCATCCCAATCTTGCAGTTTATCTATCTTTAAAATAATCGTATGTTCTTCCGCCAAAACAACAGCTTCTACCACGCCTGTTATCTTAGTAAGCTTATTGCGTAACACTTCGGCTTGTTTCACCGTTAAAGCTTTATCTGTATTGACCATGCCGTACATTTTGGTTTTAACCGCAGCAGGTGGCTGCATAGAAACCGCCATCAATAACCATAAGAATATCATGATGCTGCAAAAAATAAACACGCTTGCAAAGCCTAAACTATGCGATAAATAACCACCAAACGCACCACCCACAAATATACCTAGTGATTGCGAAGTATTATAAACGCCGATTGCTGTGCCTTTGGCCGCTGCGGGTGCAATTTTACTGATGATAGAAGGTAACGACGCTTCTAAAATATTAAACGCAACAAAGTAAAAAGTCAGCGAAATAACAATGCCCCAGAAATGGTGAATTGATCCTGCAAAGAGTAATTGTGCGAGTAGCATTAAAGTAATTGCACTGACGAAAACTAACTTGGTTTTAGCATATTTTTCTGCGTAAATAATAGCAGGCACCATGAGTGCAAAAGAAATGAGCAGAACAGGAAGGTAAATTTCCCAATGTTGATTTTCATTCAAGCCGCTAGATTGAATAATTGCGAATGGCACCACTACAAACATCGCCATTTGCGCTGCATGTAAGGCAAAAATACCATAGTTTAAACGTAACAACTGTTTGTTCTTAAGCACATCATTTAGTTTTGCTGGTGCTGCACTGGCGTCAGAATGGTAGTGACTTTCAATAGGGTCTGGCACAACAAATTTAACAACAGCAATAGCGGCTAAAGTTAAAACGGCTGTCATGGCAAAAATACCTGGTACTCCTATCCATTGATTTAAAATTGGTCCGCCTACTATAGACAACGCAAAAGCAATACCGATGGTGCCGCCGATAGTTGCCATTGCCTTGGTGCGGTTTTCATCTCGGGTTAAATCTGCCACTAAAGCGGTGACAACTGCAGAAACAGCGCCAGCACCTTGAATTGCGCGACCTAAAATAATGGTTTCTATATTAATGGCAAGTGCTGCCACCATGCTGCCAATAGCAAAAATAATCAAACCAATGTAAATCATTTTTTTTCTGCCAAATTTATCTGAGGCAATACCAAATGGTAGCTGAAACATCGCCTGAGTAAGCCCGTACGCGCCAAGTGCCAAGCCTATCATCAAGCTGCTTGGTTTTTCTGGTAGCGTAGTAGCGTAAATAGCAAAAATTGGTAAAATCAAAAACATACCCAGCATACGCAAACCGTAAATAGACGCCAAGCTAATGGTGGCCCGTAGTTCGGTCGGTGTCATTTTGTCTGAAGCGTGAATTATTTTAGCGCTTAAAGTTGTCTCAGGAGAACTTTTATTTGATGATGAACTGGCAGATGACATGAAAAATGTTTGAGGTAAATGCTTAAAAGTAGGTATATTAGCAGGTTGCCTCAATTTTAGTAAAAGCATGATGGATTTAACCTAATGGACTTTATACGAATACGCGGTGCCCGCACGCACAACCTTAAAAATATTTCACTGGATTTACCTAGAAATCAACTTGTGGTCATCACAGGTTTATCAGGTTCTGGAAAGTCTTCATTAGCGTTTGATACCTTATATGCAGAGGGTCAGCGCCGTTACGTGGAGTCTTTATCGGCATACGCGCGGCAGTTTTTAGCGCGTATGGATAAACCTGATGTGGATTTAATTGAAGGCTTATCGCCTGCGATTTCCATAGAACAAAAATCTACCTCACACAATCCGCGTTCAACAGTTGGTACGGTGACAGAGATTCATGATTATTTACGTTTGTTATACGCGCGCGCTGGCGACCCAGAATGCCCAGAGCATGGCATTAAGTTAGAAGCGCAAACCGTGAGTCAAATGGTCGATAGTGTTTTAGCGCTTCCAGAAGGTACGAAACTGATGATTTTGGCGCCAGTAGTCAGCAACCGCAAAGGCGAGCAACTAGATTTATTTGAAAGTTTAAAAGCACAAGGTTTTGTAAGATTGCGTATCGATGGCAAAATTTATGAAACCGATGCTTTGCCGCAATTAGCCAAAACCACTAAGCATAATGTGGACGTAGTGGTGGATCGCTTGAAAGTTAAAGACGATATGAAACAGCGGATTGCAGAATCATTTGAAACTGCGCTTCGCTTGGCAGAAGGCAAAGCCATAGCCGTTGAAATGGATAGCGAAAAAGAACACTTATTTTCAGCAAAGTTTTCATGCCCTGTGTGTGATTACTCACTTGCTGAGTTAGAACCGCGCTTATTCTCTTTTAATAACCCAATGGGCGCTTGCCCAAGCTGCGATGGCTTAGGCAATATCAACTTTTTTGATCCTAAACGCGTGGTGGCTTTTCCACATTTATCACTCGCCGCGGGCGCAATTAAAGGCTGGGATAGACGCAATCAGTTTTATTTTCAAATGTTGTTGAGCCTAAGCCAGCATTATAGTTTTGACTTAGATGTTGCTTTTGAAAAGCAACCAGAACATATTCAGCACGTATTGCTAAACGGCAGTGGTCGTGAAGAAATTGCTTTTAAATACCTCAACGAGCGTGGTACATTTTTTAGCAAAACACATACCTTTGAAGGTATTTTAAATAACTTAAAGCGCCGTTATCATGAAACAGATTCTCAAACCGTGCGTGAAGAATTGGCGAAATATTTAAACTCTCAAAGCTGTCCAGAATGTGCAGGCACACGTTTGCGTAAAGAGGCACGGCATGTAAAAGTAGGGGATAAAAATATTCATGAAATTTGTGAGTACCCACTTAAGCTAGCGCTTACTTTCTTTGATACGCTTGAATTACAAGGCGCAAAGCTTGCAATTGCTGACAAAATTGTTAAAGAAATTAGTAACCGTCTCAAATTTTTAACCAATGTGGGTTTGGAGTATTTGTCGTTATCACGTTCTGCGGAAACACTTTCTGGAGGGGAAGCGCAGCGTATTCGCTTGGCTAGCCAAATAGGCAGTGGATTAACTGGCGTGATGTATGTGTTAGATGAACCATCCATTGGTTTGCATCAGCGCGATAATGACCGCTTACTAGATACACTTAAACGTCTACGTGATATTGGCAACAGCGTGATTGTGGTGGAACATGACCAAGATGCGATTATGGCGGCGGATTATGTGGTAGATATTGGACCAGGTGCCGGTGAGCATGGCGGGCAGATAGTGGCAGAAGGCACGCCAGCACAAATTCAAGCAAACCCAAACTCCCTGACCGGCGAATATTTAAGTGGTAAGCGTCAAATTATTTATAACAAAAAACGTACCCCACCAGACCCAGCGCGCTGGCTAAAAATGACAAACGCCACTGGCAATAATTTAAAAGATGTGTCGCTTAAACTACCAGTGGGTTTACTTACGTGTATTACCGGTGTGTCGGGCAGTGGAAAATCTACATTGATTAACGATACGCTTTACCGCGTAGTTGCTCAGCATTTATACGGGAGCAGTACAGAACCGGCAGCGTTTGGCGAGATTGATGGTTTAGCGTTTTTTGATAAAGTAGTGGATGTTGACCAAAGCCCAATTGGCCGAACGCCGCGTTCAAACCCAGCAACTTACACTGGCTTATTCACACCAATTCGCGATTTATTTGCAAATGTGCCAGAAAGCCGAGCGCGTGGATATGGCCCAGGTAGATATTCATTTAACGTAAAAGGCGGGCGTTGCGAGGCTTGCCAAGGTGATGGCGTATTGCGCGTTGAAATGCACTTTTTGCCAGATGTGTATGTGCCATGCGATGTATGCAAAAGCCATAGATATAATCGTGAAACTTTAGAGATTCAATTTAAAGGTAAAAATATTCACGAAATTTTAAGCATGACCGTTGAGCAAGCGCATGAATTTTTTACTGCGCAACCTGTCATAGCGCGCAAGCTTAAAACCTTGTTGGATGTTGGTTTGGGCTATATTACGCTGGGTCAAAGTGCGACCACATTGAGCGGCGGTGAAGCGCAGCGCGTGAAATTGGCGCTGGAGTTAAGTAAGCGCGACACGGGTCGCACGCTGTACATTTTAGATGAACCGACGACAGGTTTGCATTTTGCCGATATTCAACTGTTGCTCGATGTGATTCATCGTTTGCGCGACGCTGGTAACACGATTGTGATTATTGAACATAATTTGGATGTGATTAAAACTGCGGACTGGATTGTGGATATGGGCCCAGAAGGTGGCGACGGCGGTGGCTTGATTATTGCAGAAGGCTCACCAGAAACTGTGGCGCAAAATAAGCAAAGTTATACGGCAAAATATTTAAAAGCAATGCTTTAAAGTTAAATATAAACAGAGCTAAAAAAGTATGTAAATGAAAGCTCTTAAAAAACACA
>JBDNJL010000059.1:0-9525 GCA_041687795.1 Methylotenera sp.
AAGTGCTTCAATCGCTGTAATTGCGGTATTCATATTTTTCTCAACCGTAATATGCGTCAGAATGACAATGCCGGCCTCAGTATCATTTTCATCTGGCTCTTTTTGCATCATGGCGTCAATTGATATTTCGCGATCGCCTAAAATTTTAGTGACATCAGCCAATACGCCTGGTTTATCTGAGGCCCGTAAGCGTAAGTAATACGCACTTTCTACTGCATCAATTGGCAATATTGCTAAATCTTGCACTGATTCTGGCTGAAACGCTAAATATGGCACACGTTGACTGCTTTTTGCATCAATCAAGCGCGCCACATCCATTAAGTCCGCCACTACTGCACTTGCCGTTGGCTCTGCGCCTGCTCCTGCACCGTAGTAAAGCGTTGGACCAACTGCATCACCCTTAACCAATACTGCATTCATCGCGCCATTTACATTGGCGACAAGCCGTTTTTCTGGGATTAAAGTTGGATGCACTCGTAACTCAACGCCATTTGGCTTAAGTTTAGTAATACCAAGTAGTTTTACGCGGTAGCCTAATTCTTCAGCATATTTAATATCTATTTGCTGAAGCTTGGTAATACCTTCTGTGTAAGCTTCTTCAAACTTCATTGGTATACCAAAAGCAATGGCAGACATAATAGTCAGTTTATGCGCTGCATCTATGCCCTCCACATCAAAGGTTGGGTCAGCTTCCGCATAACCTAAACGTTGTGCTTCGCCCAGCACATCGCTAAACGCTAAGCCTTTTTCACGCATCTCACTAAGGATAAAATTAGTTGTACCGTTTATTATTCCAGCAACCCATTCAATTTTATTTGCGCCTAAGCTTTCACGCAAAGCTTTAATAATGGGTATACCACCGGCTACTGCAGCCTCATAAGCTACCATTACATTATTGGCTTTTGCGGCTGCAAAAATCTCATTCCCGTGCAAAGCAATTAACGCTTTATTGGCAGTGACTACATGTTTTTTATTGGCTATCGCCTTTAAAACGAGCTCTTTTGCAAGGGTATATCCTCCAATGAGCTCAACTACCACATCAATTGTTGGGTCATTCACTAGCGCGAAAGCATCATTCGTTACTTTCACACCTGCATCATTCGCTGTTATGGATTTTGCTAGTTCAATATTACGGTCTGCGACCTGAGTAATTTTAATTTGACTACCTGTGCGACGAGTAATTTCTTCTGCGTTGCGGCTTAACACATTAAAAGTACCGCCACCAACTGTACCAATGCCTAACAAACCTACTTTCAACTCTTTACTCAAGCTTTTACTCCATCTAATTGTGAAACAGGCGATTTTGAGCTCACAGATTTTAACTCATGTTTTTTTCTGTAACTTTCTAAAAATCTTGCAATACGCTTAATCGCTTCGGTTAAATCATCTACATTAGGTAAAAATACCACTCTAAAATGATCTGATGACTTCCAATTAAAACCTGTACCTTGAACGAGCAATACTTTTTCTTCTAACAACAACTCTAAAATAAATTGCTGGTCATCTTTAATTGGATAAATTTCAGGGTCTAGCCTAGGAAACAAATACATCGCCGCCGCAGGTTTTGTGCAGGTTACGCCTGGTATTGCCGTCAGTAACTTATAGGCTAGATCGCGTTGCTTACAAAGTCTGCCTTCAGGTGCAACCAAGTCATCAATACTTTGGTAACCGCCCAGCGCAGTTTGGATCGCTAATTGACCGGGTACATTTGCACACAAGCGCATAGAGGCTAGCATATTCAAGCCTTCAATATAGCCACTTGCATGTTTTTTCTCGCCCGAAACCACTAACCAGCCTGCACGATAACCACAGGTGCGGTAGTTTTTTGATAATCCGTTAAAAGTCACAAATAAAATATCGTCAGCTAACGAAGCAATTGAAGTGTGCGTGTTACCGTCGTATAACACCTTGTCGTAAATTTCATCAGCAAAAACGACTAAATCGTGATGACGCGCGATTTCAATAATTCCATGCAAAATATGATCTGGATACAGCGCACCTGTTGGGTTATTTGGGTTAATAATCACAATGCCACGCGTATTTGCCGTGATTTTAGATTCAATATCTTTTAAATCAGGCAACCATCCTGTCGCTTCATCGCATAAATAATGACGTGCGCTACCGCCAGCAAGTGTCACAGCGGCTGACCATAGTGGGTAATCTGGCATAGGCACTAGTATTTGGTCGCCATTGTTGAGCAAAGCCTGCATCGCCATAACGATAAGTTCAGATACGCCATTACCAACAATAATGTCATCTACATCAACACCAACAATATTTTTTTGCTGTGTGTAATGCATAATGGCTTTACGCGCATTAAATAGGCCTTTGCTGTCGGTATAACCTGAAGCCTCGCCCATGTTTCGAATGACGTCTTGCAAAATTTCTTCAGGTGCTAAAAAACCAAATGGCGCAGGATTACCGATGTTCAGCTTCATAATTCGCTGACCCTCTTCCTCCATTTTGCGCGCTCGCTGCAACACCGGGCCACGAATATCGTAGCAAACATTGCTAAGCTTAACTGATTTATCTAGTGTTTTCATTTTGCTAGGGTTTTTATTTGTTAATTTCTGGTTTTTTAAATTTATAGCTTTATCGTCAAATATATGCACTTGGCTTAATGTTGATAACGCCGTACAACACAGCACGCTATTTTACCTTGCCAGTGGTATTGCAAGCAAACTATTGCGAACAAACTGTTCTACAGTGATGAATAATGCTCAATAAAATAGTCAGTTACTTAATAAATTAGAAAACTTAACGGTTTTTTACAGGCACATTTTCAATGATAATAAGATTTATATTTTTATTTGCAAGTTAACTATGACAAATAATCAAATCATGAGTGCCAGTTACAACATATTTCATTTAATCGTTTAATAAAAATATTTGATAAAATTTATGTGTCAAAAATCCTGTAAGCCATTAAAATAAACACACGATGAAACTACACTTAACACAAGCAGAAGGTAAGCAGTTAATTAAAAGCTATCGTGCTGGTGCAATTACTATTAATTATGCGATATTTAATGCGAGCTTAATAATTACACCAGATGAAGTGATTGAAGATTGGCAAGTAACTGATTTTAATCAATTAAACAACGCACATTTTGCTAAAATTGCAACACTTAAGCCTGAGTTAGTTTTATTGGGCACGGGCAGTGAGCACCGCTTTGTGCACCCCAAATTAGTGAATGCTTTAACTGAAATTAATATTTCGGTTGAATGTATGACTACCGATGCAGCATGTAGAACTTATAATATATTGATGAGCGAAGGTCGCTTTGTAGTGGCGGGTCTAATTATTTAACGCACAATTTATTTGAAAAAAAGCAAAAAATACCTATATAAAAATGTGTTTGTAAAAAACTGTTAAGTTTGTTGTTTAAAAAGCTAAATTTAAATCATTTAAGACAAAAAATGCATGAAACAGTCATGCTTTTTTTAATATATATTTAAAATTAAATGACCAACTAAATATTTTTACGGGAAAAAGTTAGCGTTGCATTAGTCCCGCCAAAACCAAAACTATTTGATAACGCAGTTTGAATATTCACGTTATCAATGCGTTTACGCACGATATTTAAACCCTCAGCCGCTGAATCCAATGTTTCAATGTTAGCACTCGCTGCAATAAAGTTATTTTTCATCATAAGTAAAGTATAAATCGCTTCGTTCACGCCAGCAGCGCCAAGCGCATGACCTGAAAGTGATTTTGTTGAAGCAATGGCTGGGTTTTGGTTTAAGCCATTTTCGCCAAATACTTCCCGAATCGCTTCTAATTCTTTAGTGTCTCCAACTGGTGTAGAAGTGCCGTGAGTGTTGATGTAATCCACATGTTCGCTCACACCTTGCAAGGCTAGTTTCATACAGCGCACAGCGCCCTCGCCGCTTGGCGCTACCATATCGTAACCATCAGATGTTGCTGCATATCCAACCACTTCTGCATAAATTTTTGCGCCGCGTGCTTTTGCATGCTCATACTCTTCAAGTACAACAATGCCACCACCGCCAGAAATAACAAAACCATCTCGGTTTGCATCATAAGTACGTGAAGCTTTTTCAGGCGTTTCGTTATATTTACTGCTCATTGCTCCCATGGCATCAAACATATAGGACATCGTCCAATGCTCTTCTTCTGCACCACCTGCAAAAACAATATCTTGTTTGCCCATTTGAATTTGCTCAACACCATTACCTATGCAGTGGGCACTGGTTGAACACGCAGAGGTAATGGCGTAATTAATGCCTTTAATTTGCGCACCAGTCGCCAAGCAAGCTAAAACACCATTACCCATGGTTTTAGTCACCATATAAGGACCAACGCGCCTGATGCCTTTTTTTGCTAGCGTATCAGTGCCTTCAAGCATCGCCTCAGTAGAGGTGCCACCTGCACCAACAATCATACCTGTGCGAGTATTAGAAACTAGCTCTGGCTTTAATTGTGCATCTGCTATGGCTTCCTGCAACGCTATCCAAGCATAGGCATGACCTTTAGCCATAAATCTAAATAGCTTGCGATCAATTAATGCTTCAATATCTAAGTTTTTAATAGAACCAGCCACCTGCGAGCGCAAACCGCGCTCAGCATATTCAGGTTGATAAGTAATGCCTGATTTACCTTCACGTAAGCTTTCTAGCACTTCAGTTTTATTATTGCCTAGGCTTGAAACTATACCGAATCCTGTTACGACTACACGACGCATACTCGTGTTCTCCCAATTGTTTTATTCTAAGTAGTTAAAATTACTAAATTCAAGTCAATATAATTAATCTTAAAAATTATCAGTGCGGGTAAATAAACCTACACGCAAATCTTTTGCAACGTAAATTTCACGACCATCAACTTCCATGCGCGCATCGGCGATACCCATGACCAACTTACGCATAATCACCCGTTTTAAATCAATTTTATAAGTAATCATTTTGTGCGTAGGTAATACCTGTCCAGTGAATTTTACATCTCCCGCGCCAAGCGCACGGCCGCGCCCAGGACCACCCATCCAACCTAAATAAAAACCAACGAGTTGCCACATTGCATCTAGGCCTAAGCAGCCTGGCATCACAGGATCGCCAGTAAAATGGCAGGCAAAAAACCATAAGTCAGGTGTAATATCTAGTTCAGCAATAATTTGACCCGCACCGTGCACACCACCATCTTCGGTAATGGATACAATACGATCAAACATCAGCATAGGTGGTAAAGGCAATTGTGCATTGCCCTCGCCATACATTTCGCCGCGCCCGCATTTAAGTAACTCTTCTTTGGTGAAACTATTTTGTTTTTGCATACTTATATTTAATGTTGTTCATATAGTTTTAATTAAACTTACGCTATTTTCGCTTTAAATTACATTTAACGAAAGTCTTATTCGCTTTTAAACCAATTTTTATGCGATAAAAAGTAGTATTGACAGTAAATTTTCACCTTATATCGTCAATATATTCATCATATTTCACAAAAAAATAATATTATTTTCACAAAGGGGTATACAGACCTGTTTACCCTCAGCAAAAAAACGTTTAATATGCGTTAAGTTTACATTTTGTAACAGACTCTTAATTGCAATATATTCTTAATATAACATTTAAAGATACGGGAAATTTCAATGAGTGACCGTCAGCTAGCCGATTGGCGCAACCATGCGCTTAACTTAGAATCAGAAGTCAATAAAGTGGTTGTAGGCCAGCAAACGCCTATACGTTTAATTACCACCTCAATTTTTGCGCGTGGCCACGTGCTGCTAGAGGGTGACGTGGGTGTGGGTAAAACCACTTTACTACGTGCATTTACACGTGGCATTGGTGGCGGTTATCAACGTATTGAAGGTACGATTGATTTAATGCCTAACGATTTGGTGTACCACACTTATTTAGGGGAAGACGGCAAGCCACACGTTAGCCCGGGTCCATTATTAATGAGTGGTGAAAATCTTTCGGTATTTTTCTTTAACGAAATTAACCGCGCACGCCCGCAAGTGCACTCCTTGTTGCTGCGAGTGATGGCTGAACGCTCACTTACTGCTTTTAACAAAGAACACTACTTCCCACATATGCTAGTATTTGCAGATCGCAACCAAGTAGAAAAAGAAGAAACATTCGATATTCCATCTGCAGCGCGCGACCGCTTCATGATGGAAATTCCAATTGCAGTTCCTACCGATGCAGCTATCATGGAGTCTTTAGTGTTTGATACTAAATTCCATAACGTGGACGTTTTAGTTGATACGGTTAACAAAGATGTGTTGCAATTTGACCAACTTAACGCTTTTTCAGCGACACTTCAAAACACTATTGAAGCCAGCCCGACACTCAGAACCTATGCATTGGATTTATGGCGGGCTACCAAAGACCCAAGTGCGTTTGGCGTTAAGGTAGATAATGTAGATATTAATCGTTTAGTAATTTCTGGAGCTAGCCCACGTGGCATTGCGATGATGATGCGCGCAGCACGAGTAAATGCTTGGTTAAATAATCGTACTGCAGTACTGCCTGATGATATTCACGCAGTATTTCATTCGACTATTGCGCACCGTTTAGTCTTTAGCCCTGTGTATGAAATGCGTCGAAACGAAATTGGTCGTGAATTACTAACCAATATTACCAATGCGGTAGCGGCTCCTTAAAGTTAACTACCACTATCAAAATATGCATGCTATTCCGCCTGTCAATCCTATATAAAATACTTGTAAAATGATTATTGAGGATATTAAAAAATTTTATTATTCCATTGGCTGGCGCTCACATGCTCGCCATCCTGGTAGCCATAATAGTAACCAGCGTGGAATGGGGATGGAGTTTCGTGGTCACACAACGCTACTCTCTTATCCAGATCCGCGCCGCATTGATGTGCGCCAAACTATACGAGACCCTTTAGAGCAAGTTCATGTTCGTATTTTTAACCAAAAAAGTATAAGTCCAATTTACGCCTTGTGCGATTTGTCAGCTTCAATGAATTTTGGTAGTTACCAACGAAAATTATCTATTGCTAGTGATATTGTGAAATCAATCGCGCAATCAGCCAGCCAAGCGGGCGACCCATTTACCTTCATTGGCTATGATGAAGTCATACGTGAAGATTGGCTAACACCCGCTTCGTTCAAGCCACATCAAGCATTAGAGATGGCGGATAGACTAAAAGTATATCATCCAGTTGCACAAAACAGTCGTGGCTTAATAGATGTTATGCGCTATCTAAAGCGTGAACGGTCACTTATATTTTTAATTTCTGATTTTCACATGCCGTTAAGCGAGCTTGAAGCTAGCATGGCGCTATTATTACGTCATCATGTAGTGCCAATCGTGTTGTGGGATAAAGGTGAGTACGAAAATTTGCCAGAATTTGGTATCACTAATATTACAGATTCCGAAACAGGTATGAGGCGTACTTTATTTTTAAGAAGCGAATACAAACAAAAAATTATTCAAAATTTTGAAGCACGCAAAATCGCAATTAACAAACTTTTTATGCAGTTTGATACTCCACCTATTTTTCTTGAAAGTGCTTTTGATGCTGATGTGCTTACTGAATATTTTCATCAATTTATCGCAGCATAACGTTATGAAATTAAACTCTATTAAACCAAAAGCTTTTATGTTAAAAAATGCGCTTGTTAAAAACCTTATTTTTGTAGCAAGTTTGCTCTCATTATTATTCACTAGCCAGGTGAGTTTTGCTGTAGTTGAGGGTGAATTATTACTCCCTGATATTCCTGAAAATACAGTAAAACTAAGCATTGTAGAACCAGGTAGAGATTTAGGTTACACAGTTGGTGATGTACTTAAGCGTGTCATCACTGTTCAGGTTAAAAAACCGTATAGCTTAGTTAAAACGTCTTTACCTATTGTTGGTTATGAGCGTCGCTACAAAGGTAAGGTAGTTGGTATTGATGTTAGTGCGATTAAATTTGCTGAATCTGAACAAAATGATACTTATACTTACATTATCGATGTTGACTATCAAGTATTAACCAACAACGTCGTAGCAAAGCCAGCGGCTCTTCCTGCAGAAGTGCTGCATTTTAAAATTAGCGATGCGAAAGGAAAATCTTCAATCGTACAATATCGCATTCCAAGCTGGAGCTTTCGTGTTTCACCGCTAGCAGTTTTTGGCTCTGTAAAAGTTGAGCAAGATATGAGCAGCTTGCGCGGACCGTTAATCTTAGATTCATCACAACACATACTTAAGCGTAATATTGCTTTGGGTGTGTTGGGCGTTGCTTTATTAGGCTTACTATATATTTTAGGTAATCTCGCATGGTTACCACGTATGGGCGCACCGTTTTCTAAAGCCTTGCGTGACATGCGCAAATACCCAAACACACCAGCTGGCATACAACAATCTGTGTCAAGAATGCATGTAGCAATTAATGCAACTGCTAATCAAACTATTTTTAAAGATAGTATTGATGAACTAATCAGCAAAAAGCCAGCTTTTACTGCTTTAAAAGACGATTTCACTGTATTTTTTGAAATTTCGCGTCATGCATTTTTTGAATCTAGCCCAAACCCAAACAATGAAGCCCATAATATTGCATGGTTAAAAGCCTTTGCGCGTCGCTGTCGCGACTGTGAACGCGGCCTTAGCCCTGATACAGCCAATAAGAAATCAGCAGGAAATTAATAAATGATTTTTTATAACGCATGGCTGCTTTGGTTATTGCCGCTTACATTATTGCCTTTATTGCTTGAGCGCACGCATACCCGCAATTACTCTTGGAATGATATGTTACCAAGTGACCCGCTCTCAGATATATTGGGTATTATTTTAAAAATACTTGCCGTTTTAGCACTTATTTTTATTGTATTAGGGTTATCAGGCCCGCACACCTCTGAGCAAAAAGTCCAGAAAGTAGGCGTTGGCGCACAAATCGCATTAGTATTAGATAGAAGCGCTAGTATGGATGATGCTTTTTCAGGCGGAGGAGGCACAGGGAAAGTTGGAGAAAGCAAATCTGGCGCGGCAAGCCGCTTAATGGGCGACTTTGTAAGACAACGCAAAAACGACATGATGGGCATGATTACTTTTAGTAACTCTGCTATGTATGTCTTACCACTTACTGAAAATAAAGAAGCCATGCTAGCTGCTATTCAAGCGACTGCTGGCAATTCACTCTTTCAAACAAATATTGGTAGTGGATTAACTTCTGGCGCAGGTTTGTTTGATGGCGTACCAGACTCTGGATCACGCGCTATCATTCTTCTCTCCGATGGTGCAGGACGTATTCCAGCAGACACCCAACAAAAGCTCAAAGAGTGGTTTGAGCGCTTGCAAATAAGTCTGTATTGGATTGTGTTACACAAACCTGGTGGCATCAGTATTTTTGATAAAAATTACGTGCAAGATGAAGACAAAGCCTTACCTGCCGAAATTGAACTTAATAATTTCTTTAAAACACTAAATACTCCTTTTAAAGCTTACGAGGCTGAAGATCCAAAAACTTTAGGTAATGCAATTAACGATATTAACCAAAAAGAAAGAAAACCAATTAAATATATGCAGCGTATTGCAGGGCACGAATTTAC
>JBDNJL010000006.1:0-4926 GCA_041687795.1 Methylotenera sp.
TATTTACAGAGCGTTAATTTACAGGCGTTTATTTAAAATAATAAAAAAGTGAATCAGTATGGAATCAGCTGTTAGATTTATTGTGTGGTTACTCGTCATTATTAACTTAGGCTTACTCGCCTATTTTAATCAATCTCGCTTTTTGCCATCCATCCCACAACTTAAAACAACTGAAATTCAGCCTGAAAAAATTGCTGTACTTAATCAAACACAAGTTGAAGCTTTACCTAAAAAAAGTAAGGCTTTACCGCCACCGCTTATATTAGAACCCGCCGTTACCACTTGTTTTGAATGGGGTATTTTCACTGGCGAGAGTTTAAGTCGCGCACAAGCTGCTATTGCAAAATTATCCCTACAAGCAGAAATGAAAGAAGAAACTTCACTAGAAGCAAAGCGCTTTTGGGTGTACAGATTACCGCTTAAAACGCCTGAAGAAGCACAGCAAAAAACCACAGAACTCAAGGCGATAGGCGTAGAAGACTTATTTGTGGTGCAAGAGCCAAAGTGGAAAAACGCAATTTCATTTGGCGTGTTTGAGGATGAGCAATTGGCAACTAATTTACTGAATGAATTGAAAGCTAAGGGTGTTAAAAACGTTGTGAAATCTTTACGCAACCAGGGTAAAAATCACGCTAGTTTTCAGTTTAATGACTTAACTGAGGACCAAATGTTAGCGCTAAAAAAACTAAAGCCAAACTTTCCAGAGGCTAGTTTAAGTGAAGTAAGTTGCCGAGGTTAAGCTCAACACACGCCTGCAATAATGTGTCTGTAAAATGTGTCTGTAAAAAATAGTTAAGTTTTAAGGTAGTAAAGTGAGATTTAAAACTATTTAGGAAATAATTTACCCGGATTTAAAATATTATTCGGGTCAAACGTGAGCTTGACTGCTTTCATTAAGTTCATGGTCGTTGCGTCAATCTCGCGCGATACAAACGCGCGCTTTGCAATGCCCACACCATGCTCGCCAGAGAGCGTGCCTTGCAGTGATAATACCAAACTAAACACTTCATCTAAGCAAGTATACGCGCGCTTCATTTCATCTGCATTATCAGGGTTCACCAGTAAATTGACATGAATATTACCATTACCCGCATGGCCAAAATTCACATTACTAATTTGGTATTGCGCGGCGAGTTTCTCTAAACCAGTCAATAATTCAGGTAAGTGCGACACTGGCACAGCGATATCTTCATTAATTTTTTTGGGTGCAATGTCTTTAAGTAAAGGCGACAAAGCCTTGCGTGCCGCCCACAAGGCTTTGGTGGCCTTAGCAGGTTTTGCTTCAATTAAACCTGTCACCTGGCAAGCTTTTAAAATCGCTTGGGTTGCCTCAGCAATTTCTTGCTCTGCGCCATCGACTTCTATCATTAAATACGCTTTAGCATTTTCTGGTAGCAAGTTTTGATGGCGGCTTCTTATTAAATTCAATGCACCATTATCTAAAAACTCTAACGCACTTGGCGTGTAAGGTCGCGCCATAATCGCCGCAATTGCTTTTGCGCAGCTTGCTGTATCAGCAAACTCAGCGGTTAATCCTCCAGTATGTTTTGGCAATGGCGTGAGTTTTAGCGTGGCTTCTACAATCACTGCTAATGTACCTTCAGAACCAACTAACAATCTTGTTAGATCGTAACCCACGACTCCTTTGCTGGTGTAACAGCCCGTTTTAATGATATCGCCATTACCAGTCACGGCCTTTAAACCCAGTACATGGTCACGCGCAACGCCATATTTAACCGCGTGTGGCCCAGCTGCACAAGTGGCCAAATTACCACCTATGCTGCAATACGTCGCGCTAGAAGGGTCTGGCGGCCAAAAAAAACCAACGCTTTTAATTGCATCTTGTAGCTCTTGGTTTAACACGCCAGGCTCAATAATCGCCATACGATTATCAGGGTCAACACTCAAAATTCGGTTCATGCGCTCTAATGAAAGCACCACCCCACCAGCTTCTGGTACGCTACCGCCAGCCGTGCCAGTGCCACGCCCGCGCGGAACTACTGGTATTTTATAGGTATTACACAACTGAACTACCGCCTGCACTTCTTCCACATTGAGCGGAAAAACCACAGCGATAGGTGCATGAAAAATGCGAGAGTTATCATACGCATATGCGTAGCAATCAACGGGGTCGGTATATACCCTATCTTTTGGTAACAGTTGATTTAGTTTGACTAGAAAGTCAGTGTGCATAAGGTAGACGTAAGACTTAACGTTTTTTAATGTATAAGTCGGTAATCGTACCTTCTTTCATCTCAGCCGCGAAGCAAACTGTTTCAGATAATGTTGGGTGTGCATGAATTGATAAACCTATGTCATGCGCATCTGCGCCCATCTCAATCCCTAACACCGCTTCAGCAAGCAATTCACCAGCATTAACACCTACTATGCCAGCACCAATTAAACGGTGTGTGGTTTTATCAAATATCAGCTTGGTTATTCCTTCGGTGCGCCCTACAGAAATAGCGCGACCGCTTGCAGCCCAAGGGAATGAGGCTTTTTCAATTTCAATGCCTTTGGCTTTGGCTTCAATTTCAGTCACCCCTGCCCACGCAATTTCAGGATCGGTGTATGCAACGGATGGTATTGCCATCGCTTGAAACTCTACTTTGTGCCCAGCAATGACTTCCGCTGCAACTTTGCCTTCATGCGTTGCCTTGTGCGCGAGCATGGGCTGACCAACAATATCGCCAATCGCAAAAATATGCGGTACATTAGTGCGCATTTGCTTATCAACCGCAATAAAACCTCGCTCATCTACGGCAACTCCTGCAAGCTCTGCGCCAATATTTAACCCATTTGGACGACGGCCAATTGAAACCAACACACGGTCATAAATTTCAACAGTTTTAGGTGCTTCGGTATTGCCCTGCTCTTCTTTAGAAAGAGTGCCTACAAACTTCACATGAATGCCATCTTTTTTAGCCTCTATACTCTCAACTTTAGTATTGAGCATAATTGCTTCAAAACGTTTTTCCATGCGCTTTTGTAATGGCCGCACTAAGTCGCGGTCGCATCCTTGTATTAAGCCGTCAGTAAATTCAACCACACTCACTTTACTGCCCATCGCATCGTATACGGTTCCCATTTCCAAGCCGATAATACCGCCACCAATCACTAATAAACGCTTAGGAATATCAGCTAAGGCGAGCGCACCTGTTGAGTCCATGATGCGAGCATCCTCTGGCGCACTTGGAAATTTAGTCGCATACGACCCCGCGGCAATAATTGCATTTTCAAAACCTATAGTAGTCGCTTTACCATCTGCAGCCGTGACAGTGATTTGATGCGAGCTAATAAATTTACCTAAGCCATTCACAACAGTTACGCCACGTTGCTTAGCCATTTGCGCCAAACCACCTGTAAGTTTGGCTACAACGTCATTGGACTTCCAATCACGTAATTTAGCTAAATCAATATTTGGTGAACTAAAGCTCACGCCATGTCGCGCAGTTTCTTCAGCTTCTGTGATCACTTTTGCTGTGTGTAATAACGCTTTAGATGGAATACAACCTACATTTAAACAAACACCACCTAAAGTTGCATAGCGCTCAATCAGCACTACTTTTTTACCTAAGTCAGCCGCTCTAAAAGCAGCTGTGTAGCCACCAGGGCCACTACCAAGCACTACAAGTTCTGCTTGCACATCTGAAACTTGGTTAGTTTGTAGTTTTGAAAATGGGGCAGTGACTGGTATGGCTTCGCTAGCAACAGCTGTGTCATTTTTAACTGCTGTTGAAATTATTGCATCTGCTTCAACCTGCAAAATTACTGATCCTTTAGCAATTTTATCGCCGATTTTTATGCTGACTACTTTAACCGTGCCCGCATGGGATGATGGTATATCCATCGATGCCTTGTCAGACTCAACTGTAATTAACGAATCCTCCTTAGCAATCACATCTCCAACTTTTACCAATACCTCAATAACATCAACAGAGTCAAAGTTACCAATATCGGGCACTAACACTTCAATTAAATTACTCATTCCAACCCTTAAATAGCTCTATTTATAGACATCGCCTCAAAAAACAAGGCTTAAAGTAACAATCTACGCACATCACTTAGCATCATGCGCATGTGACTGGTAAAGCGTGCACCATCAGCGCCATCAATCACTCTATGATCATATGACAATGACATTGGTAACATTAAGCGCGGCTCAAATACTTTAGTTTTTGCCTCATACACTGGCTGCATACTCGAACGTGAAACGCCTAAAATCGCCACTTCTGGGCAGTTGATAATAGGCGTAAACATTGTGCCACCGATACCACCAAGGCTAGAAATCGTAAAGCAACCGCCTTGCATTTCCTCTACTTTTAATTTTCGCTCACGTGCTTTAGCTGATAACTCCCCTAAATCACGCGCGATGTCCAACACATCTTTTTGATGAACGTCACGCACTACTGGGACAACTAAGCCATCTGGTGTATCGCAAGCAAAACCAATATTAAAGTAATTTTTTAATATTAAGCTGTCGCCATCTTGTGAGAGTGACGCATTAAAATTTGGGTAAGCTTTTAGTGCATTTACAGACGCTTTGATTAAAAACGCCAACATAGTCAATTTTACGCCACGCTTTTCTGCATCAGCTTGCATAGACTTCCTAAAGTCTTCTAAATCAGTAATATCAGCTTCGTCAAACTGCGTAACATGTGGAGCTGTTACCCAATTGCGGTGTAAGTTGGCACCTGATAATTTTTTAATACGCGATAGTGCTTTATTCTCTATCTCACCAAACTGGCTGAAATCAATTACTGGCATAGGTAAAGTAGCTAAGCTACTAACACCCGCACCCATATTTTCAGTGCGTGGTTTTGATAGCTCGCCTTTTACATAGGCTTGCACATCAGTTTCTAAAATACGATTTTTATTACCCGAGCCTTGCACCAAGCTTAAATTAACGCCTAGCTCGCGTGCGAA
>JBDNJL010000060.1:0-2808 GCA_041687795.1 Methylotenera sp.
ATCTAGAAGAACTGTGTATTCACGTTGTAATCGACCAGAGGCCCAATCCACTTGAATGAGCATATCTAGGTAAGGATCGATGATTGGCTGGGTAGAGCGAATTTTAATAATTGGTGAGCCAAGCGACGATTTAGCAACTTCCACTTTAATGTTATTATGAATTGCTAATCGGCTAATACCTTGAGCGTTGTAAGCTTCTTCAGATGCAATCGCAACAACTAAAGTAGAAAGCTCCTCAGGACTGACTGATAGCAGTTCAATTTCTGCTTTGAGTGGTTCACCTAAGCCTGAAGAAACATTTAATTTACCTAAACCAGCGGAAAATCCTGCCAAAGGCATTAAGCTTAAGCATACTGCTAATGTAAATTGCTTTATTTTTGATTTATGCACAGCCCTACCCTTAATCAAACTTAATTTTTATGCATTATTAAAATAACATCAAATAGTTAGGTATGCAAGCTCATAATGCACATTATATACAACTGCTATGTACATGTTGCTTAGGGATGTTGTACTAATACAAAGTACCTTGCGGTGCTTTTTATTATTTCTCTATTAAAATCTGCAACATACGCCGCAACGGTTCGGCAGCGCCCCATAGCAATTGGTCACCTACCGTAAACGCGGATAAATAATCATTACCCATGTTTAATTTTCGTAAGCGCCCTACAGGTGTAGTTAAAGTCCCCGTGACTATAGCAGGTGTTAACTGCTTTACACTTGCATCACGATTATTTGGTATTACTTTAGTCCACTGATTGGCCTCACTTAACATTTGAGTGATTTCATCTAACGGCACATCTGCTTTAAGCTTAATTGTTAACGCTTGGCTATGGCAGCGCATTGCACCAATGCGAACACATAAGCCGTCAATATGAATTGGATTTGCTTCACGACCTAAAATTTTATTAGTTTCAACGCCTCCTTTCCACTCCTCTTTACTTTGTCCATTACCTAAATCTTTATCAATCCATGGGATTAAACTACCTGCCAATGGCACACCAAAGTTTGCTGTTGGGAAATTAGAGTCGCGTAAAATACCTGCCACTTCACGGTCAATATCTAAAATTGCAGATGCGGGATCTTGTAAAAAACCACTCGCGACTCGGTGCGCTTCGCCCATTTGATTTAATAGCTCGCGCATATTTTGCGCGCCCGCGCCTGAAGCCGCCTGATATGTCATAGAAGTTGCCCACTCAACTAAATCTGCTTTAAATAAACCGTTAAGAGCCATCAACATAAGTGAAACAGTACAGTTACCACCCACCCAGTTTTTATTACCATGCGCATAAGCATCTTGAATCACATGCATATTTACAGGATCAAGAATAATGACGGCATCTTTTTCCATACGCAATGTTGATGCTGCGTCTACCCAATGCCCATTCCAGCTTTCTTTGCGTAACTTAGGGAAAGTCTCACTTGTGTAATCACCACCTTGGCAAGATAGAATGACGTCCATCACCTTGAGGTCAGCAATACTGGTCGCATCTTTTAAAGGTGCAGAACCTCTGCCTATATTTGGCGCATTACCCCCAATTTGTGAGGTTGTAAAAAATTGCGGTTCAATATGTGCAAAATCATTTTCTTCAACCATACGCTGCATAAGCACAGAGCCCACCATACCGCGCCAACCTACAAACCCTACTTTAAGCATTTTAATTTCTCGTTTACTTTGCAAATTTAATATGACTGCTTTAGCTTAATTGAGCAACCACTAAGTCACCCATTTCACTACATTTCACCTTTTTACAGCCTCCAGTATAAATATCCGCTGTTCTGTAACCCAAACTTAACGCTTTTTTACAAGCAGATTCTATGCGCTGCGCATTCGCTTCATCGTTAAATGTATAACGAAGCATCATGGCCGCAGACAAAATCGTAGCCAATGGATTTGCAATATCTTTGCCTGCAATATCAGGTGCAGAACCGTGACTAGGCTCGTACATACCTTTGTTATTTGCATCTAACGATGCAGAAGGCAACATGCCAATTGAACCAGTGAGCATTGACGCTTCGTCTGATAAAATATCGCCAAAAATATTGCCTGTCACCAATACGTCAAACTGCTTAGGTGCGCGTATTAACTGCATTGCTGCGTTATCCACATACATGTGACTTAATTCAACTTCTGGATATTCTGCACTTAATTCAATCATGACTTGACGCCATAACTCAGTGGTTTCTAACACATTGGCTTTATCTACCGAGCATACTTTCTTGTTACGCTTCATGGCAATATCAAACGCCACGCGGCCAATGCGGCGAATTTCAGTTTCGTTGTAGCGCATGGTGTTAATGCCCTCGCGCTCGCCATTTTCCAGTGTGCTAATACCACGTGGATGACCAAAATAAATGTCGCCAGTGAGTTCACGAATAATCATTAAATCTAAACCAGAAACCACTTCAGGTTTTAATGTAGAGGCTTCTGCCAACTCAGGATAAAGTAGCGCAGGGCGTAAATTAGCAAATAAATTAAGCTCTTTACGAATACGCAATAAACCACGTTCTGGGCGTAGGTGGCGCTCTAAATTATCGTATTTCCAATCACCTACTGCGCCAAGTAACACGGCATCTGAATCTTTTGCTAATTGCAAAGTGGCTTCTGGCAATGGGTCGCCAGCAGCCTCGTAACCCGCACCACCAATTGGCGCTTCTGTCATTTGCGCGTTTAAATTAAGTGTCTTTAATACCTTAACTGCTTGTGCAACGATTTCTGGACCAATGCCATCGCCTGGCAAAATTGCTAATTTCATAAAGAGCTTTCTTACTAAATAATAATTTTTTAAAAGGCTTAAATTACAAAGA
>JBDNJL010000061.1:0-4712 GCA_041687795.1 Methylotenera sp.
CCGCTCATGCTACCTTGATACAAATTGGCAGAAAAAGGCGATATGGTTGCGATACCATCAGCGGCTTTTAAACCAATATTTACATTTTGTGTTTTAACATTAGCAACTTTAAGCCAGCCAATTTTTGCCTCGCCAGAGGCATTCAACTTTTTTAAGGCGCTCAAATCAATGGGTGCGTCAGCGCTGCTGGTTATTTTTTCGGCAGGTTTATCACTTTTGGTGATGTATTTATCAGCATCCAATTTATCAATATTCACGTTAAAGTTGTAAATTGGATTACTAAAGCGCGTAATGCCAATGTTTGCGTTAATCTGGCTGTCATCAACTTTTGCTGCTAATGGATTTAAGCTTAATTTTTGTCCATCTGCTTTTAAATCAATGCGAATATTAGACGCTTTAGTTTTACCGTATTTAAGGTTACCAATACGTAAAGAGCCATCTGCATTTAAGGCTTTTAATGCGCTTAAATCAACAGGTTTGTCTGATTTTGGCGCATCTACCTTAGTGCTAGCAGAGCTAGGCGCTAAATATTTATCAATATCTAAAGTATCAATATCAATATCAAACGTATAGAGCGGTTTAGCAAATTGGCTGATGGCTAGGCTACCTTTAATCTGGCTATCATCGAGCTTTACATTGATTCCAGTTAAGGTTAACTTTTCGCCGTTGGCCTTAATTGCTACGTTTAAGCCATTTAATTTATACTTATCATAAAAAATATTGCCAACTTTTACGTTACCATCAAGTAGCAAGGTTTTAAGTGCACTTAAATCAGCTGGCTTTTGGTTTGCTGGTGCTTTTTCAGTAGCTTTGGCGCTAGGTTTACCTATTAATTTGTTTAAATCTAACGTATCCGCAACTAAGTTAAATTTAATATTTGGCTGTTTAAAGCTAGACACTGCAACATCACCATTAAGTTGTGTACCATCAATTTTTAAATTAAATTTACTGTTTACGAGTTCTTGTTTGGCGTCAGTGTGTAAGCTTAAATTAAACGCACCTTTCATTGCCCCATTTGGTAGATTTGGGTCTTTTATATCAATCACGCCTACTAATCTAGATAAATCAAAAATTAAATTCTCTATATTGCCACTAAAAGGTGACGAGAACTTGCCTACAATATTACGTTTGCCTTGCACTGCTACTAAGTCGCCAGAAATACCACTGCTTTGTAAGGCTTTTTGTGTGCCTTTAATATCTGCCATTACTACGTTTGCTTTAAAGCTATTGTCACCTTTAGTTTGCGTTAAATTTAAGCTTACTTTTTGGCTCGTCACTTCATCTTTCGCAGCTTTTAGTTGTGGTGCGCTTAAATCTATGGTCATTTTTGCGCCATCAAATAAGCCGCTCGCTGCTACTTTTAAGCTATCAACTAAAAATTCGCGTGATTCTGGCTTTGCATCAATATCGCCACTTGCTTCAATGTTTACGTCTTTGCCGCCTAATAAATCACCTTTTACTTTTGCGTTTAAATCTTTAGCAGAAAAATGTTTGTTTTCAGGGTCAACCAAAAACTTACCTTTAATACTTGCATCGGCAGCAACTGTTGCTTGATTTGAAGTTACAGTAAAGTCAGTACTCAAATCAATCGGCTCAGCTAGTGCAACATGGCCAGCTTTTAAATTAAATTTTGAAATGCTATATTTTGCTCCACTGCCTTCATCTGTGTAATTAGCATTAGAGTTAGTCACGTTAATGCCATCAATATCAAACTTAATGGTTTTTGATTCTTCTTCATCTTTGCTTAATAAATCATCAAAGTTAGTAGTGCCATCTTTGTATTTCACAATATTGGCGCGCACGCCATCAACATAAACGGTATCTACAATCAGCTCTTGTCTGAGTAAAGGTAGTAAAGCGAGCGATACTTTTACGCTATCTACCGCGGCAAATTCTTTAGTGCCTTTATGCTCTGAGATTGAAACTTTGCCTAAATTTGCGCCAATTTTTGGCCAAAAACTGAGTTTAATATCACCTTCCAGCGTTAAGGTACGTTCTTTTTTCTCTTTAACCAAATCGATTACTTGCTGCTTGTAATCGTTTGGGTTAAACACTGCGGCTACAATTGCAACAATTACTAGCAATAAAGCGAGCAAGCCGCCTAAACTTAGCGCACTAAGTTTAATAAATTTTTTCATAGACAATTCTCACAACAAAAGTAATTACTAATAAAGTTTAACATTATCAAGCACTTTAACAGCATTTTAGTTGTTAAAAATTGTGTATACAGAATATAATTTTCCTTATAAAACAAGGTGTAATTGGTTTTTAGCGGACTCTAACGCATCCGAAAAGAAATGGTTAATCGCCGCTGCGCCAAACCTATACACTACATAAATAAGTAAACTGTAAAAAATTACGGTTAATATTAAACATACAAAAGCAAAAATTGCCATTAAACCATCTTGCTCGATTTCACCCGTGCAGTAAAGCAACACAGCTAAGCTCGGAAATAGGTTTTTAAAAGGTACAACACCGCCGAGTGGTACAGCAACCAACACGCCTACCGCAATAAAAATAAAGCCACCAATTTTTTCGCCCAATTTACCTTGTACTAAAAAACTGAGTCTTGGCTTCGCAAGTTTTCGGCAAGTATGAATAATACTGAGGCAAGTACGCACTAGGTTTTGACGCGTGCGCTGCCCTAAAGTAACGTTACGAATTTTTTGCGGTAGCATTAAAGAAGGCTTGCCTTTAAATAGCTGCAAACCCATAGCAATGAATGCCGCGCTTCCAACAAGTGCAAAAAAACCTAGAGGAATCGGTTGTAGAAATGGCAGTATTGCTAGCGTTGCAGTAAAAGTGTAAGTGCTATGGTCAAGCTTATTTAATTTATCCAGTGCCACGCCAAAAGCCAAAGGCTCGCTACTCACTTCTGCCGCAAACATATTAAGCGTGTTTTCAAGTGCATTGTAACGATTATCAGATTCACTCATTGTTTAAATTTCCTTAAATTTGTGTGGCAAATTGTGTGACATAAACAAGCAGCAAACCACCGAAAATAATGCGGTAATAGGCAAATACTTTAAAGTTATGTGTTGCCACAAAACGTAGCAACATTTTTATGGCAATTAATGCAGAAACAAATGCAGTAATAAAACCTACTGCAAACATGGCAAAGTCCCTACTTGAAAGTAGATTCCAGTTTTTTAAAAGATCGTAAGCGGTTGCCGCAAACATAATTGGGATTGCTAAAAAGAATGAAAATTCAGTGGCAGTCTGGCGGCTTAAGCCAAACACCATGCCGCCTAAAATTGTAGCGCCAGATCGTGATACACCAGGAATAAGCGCTACAGACTGTGCGAAACCGATTTGCAAAGCTTGTTTTACGCTTATATTGTCTATGCTTTGTGTGTTTTTTTCTGTGCTTTTGTTTTCAATACTTTCAATCCACAAAATAACAAAACCACCCACAATTAAGGCAATTGCAACTGTAAAAGTTGAAAACAAGTATGCTTTAATTGCATCGTGAAACGCTAAGCCCAGCAAAGCCGCGGGTAAAAATGCTAACAGCAAGTTTAAAGTGAGTTTGTGTGAAGTGGAGCCTTCATTAAGTGGCTGATTGACCAGCCCAGACATTGTGGCGATAAGCTTTGTTTTGTATTCCCAGCATACGGCTAAAATGGCAGCGAGTTGAATCACAATTTCAAAAACTTTGCCGCGACTATCGTTAAAATTGAGTAAATCGCCAACAATAATTAAGTGGCCAGTGCTGCTAATTGGCAAAAACTCAGTTGCGCCTTCAACAATACCAAGAATAAACGCTTTAAAAAGTAAAATTAAGTCCATACAAACATTCTAACAACAAGTGCCCAATCTATATAAATATTTAAAATGATACGCGCTATAGAAATAAAAAAAGGAGTAATGAAGCTCCTTTTTTACAAGATATTATGGTGAAATAATATTGTTGTTTATATTACTTAAGCATAGTCAATATTGAGCCAAGTAAATTATTTGAGTCGGCTGGTACTTCGCCATCTGGAGTTAATCTATCAATAACATTTGGTAGATGCTCAGCAATTAGGCCGCTTAAAACTTCTGGCGTAATGCCAAACTTGGCTGCCATTTGCGCAATTTGACCATCGCCCAGTACGCTCACTATTTGCGCTGCTGACACTGGCGAGTTATCGCCCTTGCCTATCCACGATGCAGCTTGTTCGGCTAAGCCATTGTCTTTAAATTTTTCTAACACGCCAGCTAAACCGCCGTGCTGATTAAATAAATCCATGGCAATTTGCGCTGCGCCGCCTTGCTCACCGCCCAGTTTGCCTAATACAGAACCTGCAATGCTATTAAACAAACCCATTTGTTTTCTCCAAACTGTGTGTTATTAAATTTACTCATATAAGCAAATATTATTATAACTTATGACAAATTCATTCTTAATTTAACAATGTCTAATAAGAATTTACAAACTGTAAATGCTTAAGCATTTATGCGCTTTGAATGTAAAAAACTTAATAGTTTTATTATTACAAGGTAAAAAACTTAACGGTTTTTTACAGAGACATTTTTAAATTGCGCATTAAAACTTCTCATCAAAGCGCAAATAGCGCCATTGTCCAACTGGTAGTTTTCCTAAATTCACGCTACCAATACGCACACGTTTTAGCCCCACCACATGCAAGCCAACCATTTCGCACATACGGCGAATTTGACGTTTTTTACCTTCACGCAATACAAAGCGTAGTTGGTCTTCATTTTGCCAG
>JBDNJL010000007.1:0-2548 GCA_041687795.1 Methylotenera sp.
ACATCGGATGCACTGCTTTAACTGACTCAACAAATGTAAAAGCTAGTGTGCCATCAGGATTAATTGCGCGCCACATTAAGCCTGCTGTAATGCCAGAAACCCACATTGCTGTGATGTACAACACTACGCCTAAAGTAGCTAGCCAAAAGTGAATTTCAATCGCTTTTTTGCTGTACATTTGTTTTTGACCATACAAACGCGGAACAAGGTAATATAATGAACCCATCGTAATAAATCCTACCCAGCCTAATGCGCCAGAATGTACGTGGCCGATTGTCCAGTCTGTGTAATGAGAGAGTGCGTTCACAGTTTTAATCGCCATCATTGGGCCTTCAAACGTACTCATGCCGTAGAAAGATAATGAAACAATTAAGAAACGCAGGATTGGGTCATCACGTAACTTATGCCATGCACCAGACATTGTCATCATGCCGTTAATCATTCCGCCCCAGCTTGGTGCTAATAAAATTAGAGATAACACCATTCCAACTGATTGTGTCCAATCTGGTAGAGCGGTGTAATGCAAGTGATGTGAACCAGCCCACATATAAGTGAAAATTAAACCCCAAAAATGCACAATCGATAAACGGTATGAATACACTGGCCGCTCCGCTTGCTTAGGCACAAAGTAATACATCATGCCCAAAAAGCCAGCAGTTAATAAAAAGCCAACCGCGTTGTGACCATACCACCATTGAATCATGGCATCTTGTACGCCAGCATATACTGAATATGATTTCATTAATCCCGCTGGTATTGCCATACTATTTACAATGTGCAAAAGAGCAACCACGATAATAAATGCAGCATAAAACCAGTTGGCTACATAAATATGTTTTACCGTTCTTTTAGCGACGGTGCCAAAAAACACTGTGGCGTACATGAGCCAAACTATAGTTAAGAGCAAGTCAATTGGCCACTCTAATTCAGCGTACTCTTTAGATTGAGTGTAGCCCATCGGTAGCGAAATAATTGCCGCGACAATAACCACTTGGTAACCCCAAAAAGTGTAGCGCGATAACAATGGAAAACTAAGCTTTGCTTGGCAGGTACGCTGCACTACGTATAGTGAGGTTCCCAATAACGCACAACCACCAAATGCAAAAATCACTAAGTTGGTATGCAATGGACGTAAACGTCCAAAGCTAGTCCATGCAATTCCCAAGTTCAACTCAGGATACGCTAGCTGAGAGGCAATAATGACGCCCATCAACATGCCAACTACACCCCAAACTACGGCCATTATTGAAAAATTTCTGACAGCATAATCATCGTAAAATGATATAGCCGACTTCAAATCGGTACTTTTTGTAGTATCGCTTTGAGCTATTCCGCCTGATGCGGATGCTAGTTGATTAGCACTCATGACTTTGTCCTTAATTTACACTTTAAAATTAATCTTGCAAAACTTAATGCACATGCTACTTTTAAAACAATCTCTACTACCTTACTTTTGCTACTTTTCTACTTCTGGATTTGCTTCTGCAACGGGTTCTAAATATTGCTCCGTATCTAACGCCATCACTCGTTTACCTTCTTCTTCAATATCGTCAAACTGACCACGATAAATCGCCCACCAAAGTCCACCGATTACAATGATTGCCATGAACACTGAAAGTGGAATAAGTATGTATAAAATATCCATAGCTAAAGCTTTTTTTCAATAGCAGTATTAGAAAAATGTGTCTGTCTTAAAGCGTTAAGTATGACGATGAGTGAGCTTATTGCCATGCCTAAACCCGCTAACCAAGCTGATAAAACACCAAAAAAAGCGAGAGGAATGCACACTAGGTTGTAAATAATCGCCCAAGCTAAATTTTGTTTAATTACGCGCATCGTTTTTTTCGCATGCAAAATCAAAGCTGGTATTTGGCTAATATCACCGTTCAGTAAAATATAATCAGCTTGCGCAACCGTTAGTGGCACGCCTTTACCCATGGCGATGGACGCATGTGCGCTTGCAACAATTGGACCGTCGTTTAAACCATCACCTACCATCAATACTTTTTTCCCAGCTAGTTTTAGCTGTTGCAAATAGCTCAGCTTAGCCTCTGGGCTGAAAGCTGACTTGTAATTAGTAATACCAACTATTTTTGCAACTTCTTCCACTGTGGGAGATTGATCTCCCGATAATAGTTTAACCGTAAAACCAGCTTCTTTTAATGATTGCACAGTACTTGCGGCGTTAGGTTTTAGTGACTCTTGCAGCGTAAAAGTTGCTAACCAGCCATGATTATCTGCAAGGTAAACTTGTTGCAAGTGGCTATTTGTGACTTTGATCCTGCAAAATTGTGCTGAGCCTAATTTAATTGTTTTTGTTTCTAATGTATTTAACGTGGTGTTTAAAAGTGTTCCTGATATTCCACCACCAGCAGTTTCTGTAGTTTCAGTAGTTTGAGTTAAAGAGGCATTTAAATTCGCTTCTTGCATTTTAAGAACAATCGCTCTAGAAATTGGATGCATGGAATGTTGCGCTAATGAAGCTGCGAGTACCAGTGCTGTTTGTTCTGTCATGCTGGTGGAGTATTCAATTTTTTGAATCTTAATA
>JBDNJL010000062.1:0-6609 GCA_041687795.1 Methylotenera sp.
AGACATTTTTTGCTTCATGGTTTGCGCCATACTAATCGGCTCAACTAACTCTTCAGAAACCACACCTGAGATATAACCACTTTTCTGGACTGCCTCGATAAAAATGTCATCAGTCAACACATCCAATGTTTTTTGCACTTCGCCCTGTACGTTTTCGGTCGCCAGACTACCCATATTGCCAGCAATTGCGCCTACATCGACTGCTGTCGCAATTTTTTTAACCGCAATGGCAATATCATTTAGTATTGCGGTCAGTGCGTCACTGTGTTCACATTGTAAATGTTGGGTTAAAAATTCTTTCATCGTCATATTTTGCGTCATAGATTAATTATATAATCTAAATACTTAAACTGTGTTATAAATCATGCCAAAACTACATATCACAATTCAATATGAATCTCAGCGCGCGGCTTTACCCACTAAAAAACAATTTCAAAAATGGGTAAAAATGGCAATTAATGTCGACACTGAAGTAACGATTCGCATAGTAGATGCAGACGAAGGGCGAGAGCTGAACAGTATGTATCGTGGTAAAGATTATGCGACTAATGTGCTGACTTTTCCGCTATCTGAAGAGCCGCATTTAATGGGTGATATTATCATTTGCGCGCCCGTGGTTGAGGCCGAAGCACAATCACAAAACAAACCATTAGAAGCGCATTACGCACATTTAACCGTACACGGCGTTTTACATTTGCATGGTTATGATCATGAAACTGAAGCACAAGCTGAACTAATGGAAGGCATAGAAACTGCAATAGTCACGAAATTAGGGTATGCTTCACCTTATCTCATTACATAGGATGCCGACTCAGCATGGCTACCGACTCGGAAAAGTTAAGCAATAAACCAAGTTTACTCGAACGATTAAGCCACTTTTTGCTACGCGAACCAGAAGACCGCGAGCAATTAGTTGAGCTTTTACACAGCGCTTACGAAAACAGCCTGATGGATGCTGACTCGCTCGCCATGATTGAAGGCGTGCTACAAGTAAGCGAAATGCAAGTACGCGATATTATGATTCCACGATCGCAAATGGATGTGATTGACATTACAGACCCGCCTGAAAGCTTTATTCCCCACGTGATTGAAACCGCCCACTCTCGTTTTCCAGTGATTGAAGACAATAAAAATGATGTAATTGGCATTTTGCTGGCTAAAGATTTACTGCGCTATTATGCGGGTGAAGATTTTGAAGTACGAGATATGTTGCGCCCTGCGGTGTTTATTCCTGAAGCTAAACGTCTTAATATTTTACTTAAAGAGTTCCGTAGTAACCGCAACCATATTGCTATTGTAGTAGATGAATACGGTGGCGTAGCCGGAATGGTAACGATTGAAGATGTTTTAGAACAAATTGTTGGCGATATTGAAGATGAATACGATTACGATGAAGACGAAGACAATATTATTCAAAACGCAGATGGAATTTATCGCGTAAAAGCTTTAACTGAAATTACTGACTTTAACGAGATTATTGGCACAAATTTTAGCGATGAAGAGTTTTCTACTATTGGCGGTTTAGTGGTCAATAAATTTGGTCATTTACCTAAGCGTAACCAAGAAATCAGCTTTGACGGCATAACTGTTAAAGTTTTACGTGCAGATAGTAGGCGTTTACACAGCATTACCGTTGAACAGACACCACAGCAGGAATTACTGAGCGAGATCACTTAAACATTTTGAATTAAACAAGCTAAGTAAAGCGTATTTTTAAGCGGAACTAATTGGTTTTAATATTGCTCTTATAATTTGAGTTTTATTAAGTTAAAACGATATTAAAATAATTTAATTTTGGGGTATAGCGCCATGAAAAATTTTGCACTTGTTAATTTGTTATTGAGCAGTATGTTATTAGGTAATGTTGCATTGGCCGGAGAAGTCCCTAGCAAAGTTGGTGAAATCCCTACGCTAGAAAAAGATTTTGTTGATGCTATTAACGGCTTTGATAAAGCAAAAATTATTGCTCAGTTTGGCGAGCCAGCCGCTGCTGATGATGTAAAAATTAAAGATACAACAAAAGTAGTTGCGTCAATTTGGCAGTATCACTACATTAACACCGCTGCAGATGGATCTTATTATCAAACTACAGAATTAGATTTCATTGATGATAAAGTAGTCATGGTAGTATTCATGAATCATGATGGAACAGAAAAAGATGTCCCTGGTCAGCAATACCAAATTCCAGGTGAGAAACCAGACTTATAATGCTTTAGTTGTTTTTTTGGCAATAAAAAAAGGGCTAAAAAGCCTTTTTTTATTGCTTATTACCTAAAAACTTAACATATTCTTACAGACACATCTTTAAAACATTTATTGCTACCTTTTCAATGCATCACGAATCTCACGTAGTAAAGTAATATCTTCTGTTGTCGCAGCTGGTGCAGGCGCAGGTTCAGCTTTTTTCAATTTATTCATTTGCTTCACCATCAAAAATATAATAAAAGCCAAAATAGTAAAATTAATCACAATTGTTATAAAGTTACCATAAGCTAACACAGCGCCTGCATTTTTAGCCTCTACTAATGCCAATCCAGTCTCTTGGCCATTAAGTGCAAAGTAAATATTGCTAAAATCTAAGCCGCCAAAAATTTTACCCGCAATTGGCATAATAATATCGCCAACCAATGAATCCACAATTTTTCCAAACGCCGCGCCAATAATCACACCAACAGCTAAATCCATCACGTTGCCTTTTAACGCAAATTCTTTAAATTCCGAGGCAATACTCATGTAGCTCTCCTAAATAATTAAATTTTTATTAGTACATTTTAATGTGTAAGCAATATAGAACCTGTGTATGTTGTGTGTCAATTCACTTGCGTGCTTAATTATTGATTATTTTGTAAATTTTTGTTTGTTTTTTTCAGTATCAAGCTACAATTTACCGCATGAAATTACTCACTACCAACAGTTATTTTCAAGCAGTTATTCTATTAGTCCTTGGCGCTTTTAGCGTTTTAGGTTTCGCGCCTTTTTATATTTACCCCGCCAGCACCCTCTCGCTCATTGGCTTATTTTACTTTTGGTTTCAAGCAGAAACGCCTAAACAAGCCGCCAAATTAGGCTTTATTTATGGCTTAGGTTTTTACGGCGCAGGAATTTACTGGATCTACATTAGCCTGCACGATTTTGGCAATATGCCTTGGTGGATGGCGGGGATTTCCACATTTCTACTCTGTGCGTTTATGGCACTTTTTATTGCAATCGTTGGCGCGTTAAGCATGCGTTTTTCTGCAAAAAATAATCTACATTTAATGATTACAGTTGCTGTTTTTTGGGCGTTATCAGATTGGGTGCGTAGTTGGATTTTTACAGGTTTTCCGTGGCTCAGCATCGGTTACTCGCAAGTGCCCTTCAGCCCACTTGCGGGTTATATGCCAGTGATTGGCGTATATGGCGTTTCACTCATTGCGGTGCTAATTGCAAGTATGACTGCTTGTTGGCTTGTTAGTTATCGCCAAAACTGTGCATGGCGACGTAATGCGCTGGCTTTCTTTTTACTCATTTGGATTAGCGGCAGCCTGCTTAAATTGGTGGAATGGACTACACCAATTGGCAAGCCAATTAGTGTGGCGTTGTTACAAGGCAATATTGCACAAAGTCTAAAATGGGCGCCAGAAATTGCAGAACGTACTTTACAACAATATTTAAACATGGCGGAATCTAGCGATGCAAAACTTATCGTAATGCCGGAAACCGCCTTGCCCATGCTCTCTAGCCAGCTACCATCCGACTATCTTGAGCGCTTAAAACGACACGGTATTAAAAATAATGGTGATATTTTAATGGGCGTAGTTGAGTATGAAGATGGTGAATATTTTAATAGCATGCTGAGTATTGGTAATGCAAACACTGCAGTGTATCGTAAATCGCACCTTGTGCCATTTGGTGAATTTATTCCTTTTAAAGTAGCATTTGGTTGGATATATCGCGACTGGCTTCACATGCCACTTAGCGATTTATCACGCGGCAGCATACGTCAACAACCGATGAATATTGCAGGTGAAAAAATCGCCATCAATATCTGTTATGAAGACGTATTCGGTGAAGAAATTATTCGCCAATTACCACAAGCTAGCATGCTAATTAACGTAAGTAACGATGCCTGGTACGGTGAATCAATCGCTGCGTACCAACACTTACAGTTTTCGCAAGCGCGTGCGCTAGAAACTGGTCGCATGATACTGCGCGCCACCAATACTGGTGCAACCGCAATTATTGACACGCATGGCAATGTGTTACAACACGCGCCACACTTTACTAAAACCATACTTAACGGTTTTTCACAGGCACATATTGGTGCTACGCCTTATGTGCGCTTTGGCAACTGGCTATTTTTAGCGCTTTGTGCGCTAGGCTTAGGCATCGTTATTTGGCAAAAGCGATGTGAGCTTAAGTCTATGATTAAAGCCTAAAACCAAGTAAAATCAAGCTTTTCGCTTAACTCAAATTGAATTATGGCTTTAACTTTTCAAGAAATCATCTTAACCCTACAAAAATATTGGTCAGATAAAGGTTGCGCGCTTTTGCAATCCTATGACATGGAAGTTGGCGCAGGCACATCGCACACTGCTACATTTTTGCGCTCACTAGGGCCAGAGCCTTGGAAAGCCGCTTATGTGCAACCAAGCCGTCGCCCAAAAGATGGCCGATATGGCGAAAACCCGAACCGCTTGCAACATTATTATCAATTTCAAGTGGTCTTGAAACCTGCGCCTGCAGATATTTTAGAACTTTATTTAGGCTCGCTTGAAGTATTGGGGTTTGATCTCAAAAAAAATGATATTCGCTTTGTCGAAGACGACTGGGAAAACCCGACGCTAGGCGCATGGGGCTTAGGTTGGGAAGTTTGGCTAAATGGCATGGAAGTGACTCAATTCACCTATTTTCAACAAGTTGGCGGTATAGACTGCAAACCAATCACAGGTGAAATCACTTATGGCCTAGAGCGTTTAGCCATGTATCTGCAAGGCGTTGATAACGTTTACAACCTTATATGGACAGTGGACAGCATCGGCAAAACACTTACTTATGGCGATGTGTATTTACAAAACGAGCAAGAACAAAGCGCGTATAACTTTGAACATTCAGATAGCGAATTTTTATTCACCGCGTTTAATGCGCATGAAAAGCAAGCCAAACATTTGATGGATAATAAACTCGCCCTGCCCGCTTACGAGCAAGTGCTTAAAGCCGCGCATACGTTTAATTTACTAGATGCACGCGGTGCAATTAGTGTAACTGAGCGCGCTGGTTACATTGGCCGTATTCGTAATTTGGCGCGCAGTGTTGCCGCAAGTTATTTAGATAGCCGTGCACGTTTAGGTTTTCCAATGGCACCCAAAGATTGGGCAGATGAAGTATTAGCAAAAATTGAGAAAACAGCATGAGTGCCCATCATAAAAACCTACTCGTAGAATTATTCGTCGAGGAACTGCCGCCAAAAGCTCTCAATACATTAGGCGAAGCTTTTAGCAATGTGCTTTTTGAACAATTAAAAACACAGGACTTAGCGAGCGAGCAGTCTATAGTAACTGCATTTGCTAGCCCACGTCGTTTAGCCGCCCACATTACTTATATACCAGAAGTAGCAGCGGATAAACAAATAACGCAAAAACTGATGCCAGTAAGTGTGGGTTTAGATGCAAGTGGCAACGCTACACCAGCACTTGTTAAACGGCTAAATGGCATGGGTTTAGATGAAACTGCTGTAAGTAAGCTTACTAAACAAATGGACGGCAAAAACGAAGCCTTATTTTTAGAAATGACACAACAAGGCGCAACTTTGCATGATGGCTTACAAAAAGCATTAAATGAAGCGATTAGTAAATTACCGATACCAAAAGTGATGACTTACCAACTGGCAGATGGTTGGAGTAGCGTAAGCTTTGTGCGCCCAGCGCATGGCTTAGTCGCTTTGCACGGTGAGGCTATTATTCCTATTACTGCGCTTGGCTTAAAAGCCGGCAACCAAACACAAGGCCACCGTTTTGAAGCCAGTGTCACACCTGTTGTAATTCGCCATGCAGATAGCTATAACGAGCAACTTGAAACCGAAGGCGCAGTGATTGCGAGTTTTGCAGAGCGCCGCGCTGAAATTGTGCGCCAATTAACTGTTGCAGCCGCCAAACAGAACTTAATACCAATTGATGATAACTTGTTGTTAGATGAAGTAACCGCATTAGTTGAACGCCCAAATGTATTACTTGGAAAGTTTGAAGAAGTCTATTTAGAAGTGCCACAAGAATGTTTGATTTTAACCATGAAGGCAAATCAAAAATACTTTCCGCTGTTAGATGCCAATGGCAAGCTTACTCACCAATTTTTAATTGTTTCAAACATTAGTCCCGCAGACCCAAGTGCGGTGATTGGTGGTAATGAACGCGTGGTTCGCCCTCGCCTAGCCGATGCTAAGTTCTTTTTTGATCAAGACCGTAAAAAGACGCTGGAAAGCCGCTTGAGTCATTTAGATAAAGTGGTGTATCACAATAAACTTGGCTCGCAAGGTGAACGTACCGAACGTGTTCGCTCGATTGCAAAAGCGATTGGTCAACAACTTGGCGGTGATGCATTAGCCAAAAAAGCAGATTTAGCCGCAAAACTTGC
>JBDNJL010000063.1:0-7122 GCA_041687795.1 Methylotenera sp.
CAGCTTATTGGCTAGATTTTCCGCCAACCATTAACCTAAAGTTTTGCGTTTAAAACGCGGTCATTTAGCCTCGCGTGTGATGACTGACTTTGCTGATAACACTGAACGAACGTTGATTTAGATTTAATTTAATATGAGGGAAACAGCATGATCACAACCCGCGGTTACGCCACATTAGGCGCAAAAAAAGCATTAGAACCCTTTACTTTTGAGCGGCGTGATTTATTACCAGATGACGTTAGCATTGAAATTTTATACTGCGGTGTATGCCATTCAGACGTGCATCAAGTGCGTGACGATTGGGCTCAGTCGGTTTTTCCAATGGTGCCCGGCCATGAAATTGTTGGGCGCGTAACTGCCGTAGGCAAAGACGTTAAAAAATTTAAAGAGGGTGATTTAGCAGGTGTTGGCTGCATGGTTGGTTCATGTAGGGATTGTGAATGTTGTGATAAAGATTTAGAGCAATACTGTGCAAACACCGTGTTTACCTATAACTCGCCAGACAAACACACTGGCAAGATGACCTACGGTGGCTATTCTAAACACATCATCGTTAATAAACATTTTGTACTACATATTTCTGACAAAATGCAATCGCCTGAAAAGTTAGCTGCCGTTGCGCCTCTGTTATGTGCTGGCATCACCACCTATTCTCCGCTACGCCATTGGAAAGTAGGTAAAGGCCATAAAGTGGGTGTGGTGGGTTTGGGCGGGCTGGGGCATATGGCAGTTAAATGGTCACACGCGTTTGGCGCGCACACCGTGTTATTTACCACCTCACCAGAAAAAACGGCCGATGCCTTAAGAATGGGCGCAGATGAAGTGGTGATTTCTAAAAATGCAGACAATATGCAAGCGCATGTGGGTAGTTTAGATTTTATTATCAACACCGTGGCTGCGTCACACGACCTTGGTCCGTTTTTAAAGTTACTCAAACTCGATGGCACCATGTGCATGATAGGCGTGCCAGACGTACCTCACCCACCTATTGACACCTCTATGTTAATTTTTCAACGTCGTTCAGTCTCTGGTTCACTCATCGGTGGCATTAAAGAAACCCAAGAAATGCTAGATTTTGCTGCAAAGCACGACATTGTTTGCGATATTGAAATGATACCCATGAGTGAAATTAATCATGCATTCACCCGCATGGTAAAAGGCGATGTGAAATATCGCTTTGTGATTGACATGGCAACGCTCGCATAAATTAATCAATTTGCGCCTATTAAAATTCGTGCAATACGTGCACAAAAATTGATAAAAATACTGCCGTATTAAAATGTGTCCATAAAAAACGGTTAAGTTTTTTTATTAAAGGGCAAAACCGTTAAGTTTTTTACAATACAAAGGCAAAACGGTTAAGTTTTTTACGTTAATTGGGCAAAACCGTTAGGTTTTTTATCATTAAAAAAGCAAACCGTTGCGCTTTCTTGTTAAACGCCAATAATAAGTTCACCGTAAAAAGCAACAAGCCAACTATGTGTGTAAGCACACATACTAGCCACAGATTTAAATATATTCTGTCAATCTAACACCAAGGAGATTTTCATGAAGCAATCACCCAACACGCATTCAAAAACCGCAACGGTCGACGGAGACTTAATCGAACAAGCTAACCCAGGCCATGGCGTTCCCTCGCAAGACCCAGAGTCTGCAGCACAGGTTTTGTTGGAGCCCAAAGATGCCGAGCGCGAAGCTAAATCAGTACTTACGGGTGGAGGCATGGTCGCTGGTGCAGCGACTGGCGCTATCATCGGCGTAGTTGCAGCTGGCCCAGCAGGTGTATTAGTGGGTGGTGGCATGGGCGCTGTTGTTGGATTACTGGGTGCCGAAGCCGCAGGCGCGGTGTCAAATACTGAGAAAAAAACTAAGTCATAAATGTTTTACAAAGCTAACACTCTGATTTAAACAGTAACAATTTTGCTAGATTTAAAATGTGTCTATAAAAAACCGTTAAGTTTTTTGCATTAAATGCCATAACGGTCAAATATCATTAAATGTAACTTTTTTACCCATTTCTTTAAAAAGCAGCGAAACATTAGCGATACCACCAAAAGCGTCCAAAACAGTATCAAAAGGTAACTCTTTAACAGACTTATATATTCATGTAAGAAGTCTGCACTTGCTTCCGTAATATCTTTTTTTAGGGAAGTTAGTTAAAAGCTTTGTTACATTATTCTGTAAATCGGAAATTGCAGAACCAATGACTGAGTTTTCGTTATCTGAGTTTGCATCAATTGTAATTTCATTGTGTTTTGAGAAATCAGTCATTGTTATTTAGAGTTTTAATTAAAAAAAATTTTATTAGAAAAATGACACTCTAGATTCATATAATTCTTTATTTTTAAAATTTATCTAGCAATAACTTAAATCGTATATTGCTAAGTATTACAGCTAAAAAAGCCACTCAATATTCAATTTTTCTTGGGATAGGACCGACCACATTGAGTTGTGAATTCAATGTTTGATAGGGGCTGTTTAGCCAGCCCCTGCTCGCATTACAACTTGTGAATCATAATTGCGTTATTTATGACTTGGGTCTTCCGCCGACAGAAAGATGTGTGCTGCGTCACACAGCAAAATGCCGCCCCTTCAGCTTTTCCAATCGCCTCCGAATCACAGTGATTTGTTTAGAAAAAAGTTCTGCGTCCAAGAAATAACTTGGGTATGCATTCTTTAATGCTTTTATTGATTCAGAAGAAACCAAAACTACTTGAAATTTTCTACCAGAGCTAATTTCTGCTTCTTTTTTCGAGTATTCGTCACTAGCAAAAACAATATCTTTAACCTCGTAACTTTGAATTCGAGCTTTCCTTATTTCCAGATCTAGCGTTATTAGATGATATCGCCCCTTCTTGTTGTCGTTGCTTATATGGCGAGCTACCATACGAAAACCTGATAGTTTATTTAAAACATTTAGCCGCTTTTCTGTCTGTAGAAGTTTTTCAAAAGTTTCTTGGTCAGATAGAAGATCATGCCCTGGAATACGCGGGGTACTTTCCAATACAGCAAAGGCTGAACTCGCCAACGCAAAAAATTCTAACCACTCATCTAATCCTTCGCTTGATTTTAGTGAGTAATCGAGAAAAGTTCCCATGGTTTCGACTGCTGTGGCCCATGCATGCTGAATTTTAGTTCGTACTTGTAACTCAATAGAGAAGCCGTTTTTACATTTAAAAATGAGGTGGAAACCTCTATATCCAGATGCTTTAGGATTAATTATGTAATCTTTACCGCCTTGAACAACTGTAAATGCGCTAGTACCCCTCTTGTAAGCAAGCCTCCAACTCTCGCAGAGACTGCATATTTTTTGTTACTGCCCTAATTCCGCCAATGTCTTGCATTCGAGCGAGTAACATTTGGGGGTCCGCGCCAGCTTTGCCAGAATTGAAGGCGTGCGCTTCAACCTCTGGGAGACAAGAGCTTTGCCATCAAGTTTGGTTAACTTCGATTTTAAGGATCTTTGAAAGCTATTCAGAGGTGCTACATGGCATACACGCCAATTATCCAAAACATTCTTTGCTCCATCATATTCTATAGAAGTTTTACCGAGTAATAACTGACCGGCTCTATTTACTTCGCCTTTGGTGTATTTACATGCTTTTTCTTTTGTCATATCAGTGTGGCTTTCTCAAAGTCGTTCAATATCCATCAGTGCATAAACTGAGACATATGACGCGAATGTAGACTTAGCCTGCTTAATAAACTGGTGAATTTGAAGTGAGAATTGCACTACGACGGTTAATTGCCATAGTGTTTTTGGTAAGGGCTTTATATTGCTTAACCACTTAATCTTGGCTAAGGCATAACCTTCAGTTTGCTGTTCAACAGCAGTGAGACTTTGCATTAAGTCTTCTCGCTTGGCTTCAATGACCCCTACAGCTACTTTGTCTATAAATAATACATAGTCAGCAGGGCCAAAATCAGTTTTGTATTCTCGAACAACTTGGCCAATGCCAATATTGAAATCAATTTTTTTACTAGACTGCACCGACCAACCCGCCTGCGCCAGAAGTGCATCAATGTTGTTGCGCGCTGTCTGTTCTGGGTTTTGGTTATCGGTCATTTGTTATTTTAAATTTATTGACATCACTATTAAACATAAATGTAATTGGATTACTTCAAAATAACAATAATTTCTAATAGTAAACAAAAAACGGCAACCTAAGTGGTTACCGTTTTGAAAATAGTTTTCTATATAAATCTAATTTTTTTAAGAAAATATAAAAATCAGTGTGAACCTGCGCAAACTTAAATATCTAGATTATTCGCCCCTAAAGCATTACTTTCGATGAAAGCGCGCCTTGGCTCTACATTGTCACCCATTAGTGTAGTAAAGATTTCATCAGCGGCTATTGCATCATCAATTTGCACTTTTAACAAACGGCGCACTGTTGGGTCCATGGTGGTTTCCCATAATTGCAATGGGTTCATCTCACCCAAGCCTTTATAGCGTTGAATATTTAGGTTATGTTTTGCTTCTTCTAGCAACCAATCTAAACCTTGTTTAAAGGTACTCACTAACTGTTCTTTTTCGCCGCGTTTAATGGTTGCGCCACTGCCTAGTAAGCCTTGTAGCATGACAGACATTTTGCTGATTTGGCGATAATCACCTGAGCCTAAAAATTCAGCATCAATCACGCAGCATTGTAAATTACCGTGAACGTATTTATTGATTTCTAGGCGATGTGCGCCAGTTTCTTGATCAAACGCTACAATTACTTCGCTGCCTATTGCGCCCAATATTGGGCGTAATTTTTCTGCAGCAGCTTCGGTAGTATCTTTTGAACCTAAGCTTAGTTCACCAAGGTCTTGCATGGCGCGGAGCACGCTTTCATCATAAAGTGATGCAATTCGACGAATCACCGCTTCTGTTAATACCATTTGTTTAGCGATTTCTGCTAAAGGTTCGCCTGTGATAATCGCGCCATCGGTTTTGGTGATTAATTCCGCACCTTTAAGCGCTGATTGCAATAGATAAATATCTAACTCTTGTTGGTCTTTTAAATAACGCTCATCTTTACCTTGTTTGACTTTATAAAGTGGTGGTTGCGCAATGTAAATATGGCCGCGCTCCACTAGTTCTGTCATTTGGCGGTAGAAAAACGTGAGTAATAGCGTGCGAATATGCGCGCCATCTACGTCGGCATCGGTCATAATAATAATGCGGTGATAACGTAATTTATCTGCGCTAAAGTCGTCTTTACCAATACTTGTGCCAAGCGCGGTGATAAGCGTGGCAATTTCTTGCGATCCTAGTAATTTGTCAAAGCGCGCTTTCTCTACGTTTAAAATTTTACCTTTTAACGGCAAAATCGCTTGAAACTTACGATCACGCCCTTGTTTGGCCGAACCACCTGCGGAGTCACCTTCCACTAGATAAATCTCACATTTTGCTGGGTCGCGCTCTTGGCAGTCTGCCAATTTACCTGGCAAGCCCATGGTATCCATGACACCTTTACGTCGGGTTATATCACGCGCTTTGCGCGCTGCTTCGCGCGCGCGCGCCGCTTCTACAATTTTGCCGCAAATAATTTTTGCATCAATCGGGTTTTCTAGTAAATATTCAGCAAGTTTTGCTGATACCACTTCAGACACCACTGGCTGAACTTCACTAGAAACTAATTTATCTTTAGTCTGTGATGAAAATTTTGGGTCTGGCACTTTCACTGACAATACACAGGTAATGCCTTCGCGCATATCATCGCCTGTGGTTTCTACTTTCGCTTTTTTGGCAAATTCGTTTTGCTCAATGTAGTTGTTAAGCGTGCGCGTCATGGCGTTACGCAGGCCTGTTAAATGGGTACCGCCATCGCGCTGCGGAATGTTGTTGGTAAAACACTGAACGGTTTCGCTGTATGAATCGTTCCATTGCATAGCAACTTCAATCGTCATGCCATCTTTTTCGCCAATGGCGTAAAATGGTTTGGGGTGCAATACTGTTTTAGTGCGGTTCATGTATTCCACAAACCCTTTAATGCCGCCTGAATAGGCAAAATTTTCACTTTTGCCATTACGTTGGTCGACCAGCTCAATTTTTACGCCATTGTTTAAAAAAGATAGTTCGCGAATACGTTTAGCTAAAATATCAAAATGATATTCCACCAAAATAAAAGTTTCTACTGAAGCTAAAAAGTGCACTTCTGTACCGCGTTTATCTGTAGTACCTGTTTGCACCAAAGGCGCCACTGGCACGCCGCGTTTAAACTCCATTTGGTGTACTTCGCCCTTGCGATAAATCTTAAGACGCAACCAGTCTGATAATGCATTCACTACAGATACACCCACACCGTGCAAGCCACCCGATACTTTGTATGAGTTTTGGTCAAACTTGCCACCAGCATGCAGCTCTGTCATTACAATTTCAGCGGCAGAACGCTTGGGGTCGTTTTTATCGTCATTTTTTACATCGGTTGGAATACCACGGCCGTTATCTGCGACGCTAATACTATTGTCTGGATGAATAATCACCTTAATATCATCACAGTGCCCAGCTAGGGACTCATCAATCGCGTTATCTAATACCTCAAACACCATATGGTGCAAGCCAGAACCATCAGACGTATCACCAATGTACATACCTGGGCGTTTACGGACTGCGTCTAAACCTTCTAGAATTTTAATGCTGGATGAATCGTAATCGGGTTGTGTGTTTGGGGTATTAGCCATACTATTTTTATCTTTTTAAAATTTGTTTTTTACTACTTAATAACCATTTTAATGCGTTTAATACTTTGTTTCACGTGAAACTTTAAAGCATTAGTTTCAATGCTTGATTATATGCGCATTGGCATTACGACATATCTATAATCTGTGTTATTTGGAATAGTAATCAAGCAACTACTGTTCGCATCAGCAAATGATAATGTTACTTGCTCGCTACTTGCGTTGCTGAGCACGTCAATTAGGTAAGTCACATTAAAGCCAATATCTAAGTTATCGCCTGCGTATTGAATTTCGAGCTCTTCTTCTGCTTCTTCTTGATCGCTATTGGTGCTAATGAGTTTTAAATTATTATTACTTAATACCATGCGGATTCCTCGATATTTTTCATTAGATAAAATAGATGCTCGCTGCATAGCCAATAAAACACCTAATCTACCTGTAGTGAATGTGTTTTGA
>JBDNJL010000064.1:0-4733 GCA_041687795.1 Methylotenera sp.
ATGCAAAAGCTGCTGGTGCTAGTGGCATTGCAACTGGCGACCCGGCATTAAGTAACGGTGTTTGGTTGCAAGGTTTTGGCTTTACTGGAGAGCAAAAGCAACGTAAAAGCGCAGATGGTTTCGACGCTAAAACAGCTGGTTTTGCATTAGGTTATGACCGCGATATCAATAGTAATTTGCGTTTAGGCGTAGCAGCGGCCTATGCTAATACAGGTGTTGACGCCAATAATCTCACCAGAGGTAACACTGCTAACATTGATAGCTATCAGGCCGTTATGTATGGTACTTATAACTTTAGCAATTGGTATTTAGATGGGCAGTTGGGTTATGCTAAACACCAGTCTGATTCTAAACGATTAGTTTCAGTACCTATTTCGGATGTCGTTAGAGGCAGTTTTAACGCAGATCAATACATTGCAAGATTGGGTGCAAACTATCCGATTAAAATTAGTAAAAGCGCCATATTTATTCCAACAGTAGCCACTATGTATAGCTACTTTGACCAAGAAGGTTACTCAGAAAAGAGCAATTTAGGCACTGGGCTTAGGGTTAATAGTAGAAGTACAGACTCATTACGTGTAGGCCTTGGTGGAAAAGCATTATTTGACTTAGGTGCAAGTGACATGCCTGTGATATTAGAAGCACGTGCAATATGGTGGCATGAGTTAGCTGATGTGCGTCAGGATTCAACTGCGCGATTTGCTGCAGGTGGTAGTACTTTTAATGTGAATGGTATTAGACCAGCACGTGATACCGCTAATTTAGGCGCCACATTGAGTGCAAGCGCAAAAGATGGAAGCCAAGTGTTGTCTGTTTCTTATGATGCAGAAGTGCGTGATCAGTATTTGGGACACACAGGCACATTAACAGCACGTTTTAATTTCTAGCTTAGTTGTTTTTATTGTAGATTAGAGCAAGCTCATGGCATCATGAGCTTGCTTTTTATTTTTGTATAAATACATTTGCCATGATTAAGCAATTGATGTGTAGGAAGTTGTTAATAATAGGCATCTTTGCACTCGCTAGTTGCGCGAACACTAATACTAATTATCGTGAGTATGGCTTGTATTTAGCACGACAATCCGGCTTTGAATCTCAATTAGTAAAAACTGATTTTTTTGACCTAACTGCCTTTATCAGAATCACGAATAAGCAACAACCAATAAATTTATACATTGAAGGTGATGGTTTTGCTTGGGCAACTAAATATCATTTATCAAACGACCCTACGCCACATGATCCAGTTGCACTAAAACTAGCTATACAGGATCCCTACGCAAATGTGATTTACCTAGCGCGACCTTGTCAATACAAGCAAAGTCAGCGGGCATGCACTGCTAGTTACTGGAGTGATAAGAGATTCTCTACAGAAGTAATTAAATCGCTGAACCAAGCAATTAATCAACTCAACCCTAATGAACAGTCTTTAGATTTGATAGGCTACTCAGGCGGAGCTGCAATTGCAGTATTAATAGCATCTCAGCGCAGCGACATCAATAGTATTAGAACTGTGGCTGGAAATTTAGACCACCAATACGTGAATGAATATCATCATGTCAATCAAATGCCAGAATCTTTAAATGCAATAGATGTGGCATCTAAGGTTCAACATATTCCACAAATTCACTTTATAGGGGATAAAGACAAGGTAGTGCCAAAAGAAACTGTTATGAGATTTATATCAAAATTTTCTAACACTCATTGCGCTAAAATTTTAGAAAAAAATGCTTATCATCTGCAAGGATGGGAGAATCAGTGGCAAGAATTAATACTAATCTCGCTTCCTTGCAAATAGTATTGATAAATATGGCGCTTTAATCCACACCTTGACTAATTAAATAATCTTCGTAGTTGCCTGTAAAGTCAATAATTTCATTAGCTTTAATCTCAATGATACGTGTGGCAATTGAGCTTACAAACTCACGATCGTGGCTTACAAAAAACAGTGTACCTTTGTATTTATCTAACGCGGTGTTAAGTGCTTCGATTGACTCCATGTCCATGTGGTTTGTAGGCTCATCCATAAGCAACACATTGGTTCGCGCTAGCATAAGTTTGCCATATAACATGCGACCTTTTTCTCCACCAGAAAGCACTTTCACAGACTTTTTAGTATCTTCCCCAGAAAACAATAAACGGCCTAGCATGCTACGAACAGCTTGATCATCGTCGCCAGTTTGGCGGTAGTAAGTCATCCAGTCAAAAAGTGTTTCGCCATTTGCAAATTCATACTCATGGTCTTGTGCAAAATATCCAATATTGGCTTTTTCTGCCCATTTAACTTCACCATGCTTAGCATTTAAGTCTCGCGCTAAGCACCGTAAAAACGTGGTTTTACCTACACCGTTCTCACCAATAATGGCAACTTTTTCACCTGCTTCAAACATCATGTTAATGTCATTAAACAGGGGTTTATCGAAGCCATGACTGAGTTTTTTTAGCTCTACCGCATTACGGTGTAACTTTTCACGGTCATCATATTCATAACGAATGAATGGATATTGACGACTTGAGGGTTTAAACTCTTCAATTTTAATTTTATCAATTTGCTTAGCGCGGCTTGTCGCTTGCTTAGCTTTTGATGCATTAGCAGAAAAGCGGCGCACAAAGTCTTGTAAATCTGCAACTTGTTGTTTTGCCTTAGCATTATCTTTGGCTTACTGTGCGCGGGCGGCGGTGCTGGCTTCCATATAATCGTCATAATTACCTGGATACACAGTAATTTTACCGTAGTCCATGTCACAGGTATGCGTGCACACTTGGTTTAAAAAGTGACGGTCATGCGAAATAATCACCATAGTACAGTCGCGATTATTCAGCACGTCTTCTAGCCAGCGTATAGTATTAATGTCCAAGTTATTGGTAGGTTCATCTAGCAACAACACATCTGGGTTTGAAAATAACGCTTGCACTAGCAATACGCGTAGCTTCCAGCCTGGTGCAACAGCGCTCATTAAACCTGTATGTTGTTCAATTAGAATGCCTACGCCAAGTAACAAATCGCCAGCGCGAGCTTCTGCGGTATAACCATCATATTCTGCAAATACTGCTTCAAGTTCAGCAGCGCGCATGTAATCGTCTTCTGTCGCTTCTAAGTTTTCGTAAATTGCATTTTTCTCTACATTGGCTTGCCACATTTGCTCGTGACCCATCATCACGACATCGAGCACACGTTGGTCTTCATAAGCGAATTGGTCTTGGCGTAAAAATGCCATACGCTCATGGTTATCTAAACTTACATTGCCAGAACTAGGGGTCAAAACACTCGCTAGTATTTTCATAAAAGTAGATTTGCCGCAGCCGTTTGCGCCAATTAAACCATAACGGTTACCGTCACCAAATTTAACTGAAACATTTTCAAACAGGGGTTTCGCACCAAATTGCATGGTGATGTTGTTGCTCATTAACACTGGTTAAATCCTTAAATTAAATGCTTAATATGTATCTTATTTTTAAAATGTATTGTGAATTACAACTTCGTCCATAGCTAATTGCCCACCACGTGGCCAAGCGTCTTTAATTGCTTTTCCAACCGTAACAAACATAGTTGGTATGTGGTCTTCTGGCAAGTTTAATAGTTTAGCTACAGCATCAAAATCAAAGCCATCCATTGGGCATGTGTCATAGCCGATTTCTTTGGCAGCTAACATAATCGTCATTGCAGCCATGCCGCATGAGCGCATGGCTTCGTCACGCTGCACTTGTTCATTACCAGCGTAATATTTCCCAATCGCAGGAACTAAATAATCGCCCACGCCCTTTGGCGCATCTTTCCAATAGCGTTCTGGTTCTTTAGCCCAAGCTTTTAAATCAGCCACTAACACAATCAAAATTGAGGCTTCTGCAACTTGCGCTTGATTCCAGCTTACCGCTCTAATTTGATGGCGTAGCACTGGTTCTGTCACCACTACAAAGCGCCAGTTTTGAATATTAAACGCAGTAGGGGACAGCATAGCGAGGGACATCAAATGGTCTATTTCAGCCTGCGTCATTTTATGGTGTGCGTCGTAAGTTTTAATAGAACGACGTGTAGATATAGCTTCTGTTACGTTCATGCATGTTTTCCAAAAATATTTATATAGAATATTTAATTTCAATAATTTCTAAGTTTAAATCGCCAGCAGGGCGCTTCCATACGACATTATCGCCTACTTTGTTGCCAATGAGCGCTTTTGCAAGTGGTGAAACCCAGCTTACTTTATGTTGCGAGATGTCGGCTTCATCTTCTCCGACAATTGTTACGGTATGAATGTCACCATTTTCATCTTCTGTTTTTACTGTTGCGCCAAAAAACACGCTATATTTGACTTCTATTGGCGGCTCAACTAATTCTGCTTGTTCTAATCTGGCAGATAAATAACGTAAGTCACGATCTATAACACCTAATCGTTGCAAGGCGCTAGCATCGTCTTTTTGTTCGACTAGCAAAACACGCGCTTTGTCTAACGCAAGCGCCTGTTGCTGCAATTGTTTTAAACCATTGGGTGTTACGTAGTTAATATGCGCACTAATCGGACGCTCTGGCATATCTGTGCCAGCGTGTTCAAGATCATCTTCTTTTACAAAACCACGACTCATGAGCAATTAACTTAAAATGGTTACCTTGATTGATTAAAACACATTTAAAGCGCGAACAAAAAAATCAAGCCGAGCATGCTCGGCTATTAAATTTAAAACTTTTAATCAGGTTTTTAAATGTTTTTTAATGTTTTTAAAATGTGTCTGTAAAAAAC
>JBDNJL010000001.1:0-3884 GCA_041687795.1 Methylotenera sp.
GTGGCTATAATTAAAATCATATTAAGCACATGGTTGACCACTTCTACTTGAGTGACCATACGCATTTGCAGATGCACAGTACCTAAAAACTCATGCATAGCGAATCTTGCGTAGCCAGACTCGCGCCCTGCATGAGAGAATAATTTGACGGTACTGATATTAGTATAAGCATCGGTAATGCGGCCTGTCATCATAGAGCGCGCATCGGCTTGGTTTTGCGAAACTTTGCTTAATTTAGGTACGAAATAAGAGAGTGAGCTTGCATACGCCGCTAACCAAACTAAAAATGGCACTGCAATGAGTGGATTAAAGTACGCCACAATCGTGACCATGGTGCCGAAGTAAATAACGACATAAACCAAAATATCTGCAACGATAAACCATACATCACGCACCGCAAGTGAGGTTTGCATCACTTTTGCCGCGACGCGACCAGCAAATTCATCTTGGTAAAAGCTCATACTTTGATTTAGCATTAAACGATGGAAGTTCCAACGTAAACGCATCGGGAAATTACCTGCAAGTGTTTGATGTTTAAATAAAGTTTGCATCAGAATAAACACTACACTAAGCATTAAAGCAACACTTAACCAAATGAGGTGTTGCCCTTCCTGCACCCAAATTTCACTCGGCGGTAGCACCGATAGCCAATCTACAACTTTACCCATCATGGCGAATAGCAAGGCTTCAAATGCGCCTGTTAGCCCTGTAAATATCGTCATACCTAATAAAAACGGACGCATACCCTTACTGCTCGCCCACAAGAACTGTCGAAGCGATTTAGGTGGTGGCGTTATTTCAGCAGAGGGAAAAGGACTCAGTAATTTTTCAAACCATAGCAGCATGTGGTGGTTTCTTATTTATATTTTTGATTAAAGCAGTTGCGATTAAAATGTGTCTATAAAAAATGGTTAAGTTTTTATATTAAAAAGCTTAATGTTTACATAAGTGTCGCGCTTTAGCTCATCCAGCTTAATTAATAGGTTAGATTAAATAGATTCACTAGTGTATAAAAGAAATTGTATTGCTTTTTGCATTCAATCAAATCTCAGTAAATCAAGCAGCCGTCAAGAATATAAAAACAATAAGTAATAAAGTGCCAAAAAATAGTCTCGTTGTAAAAGGTCCGATTTCATCCCATCTTCTTTTAAATCGAGCACCACAATTTGGACAGGCCTCTGCCATTTTACTAACGTCATACCCACAATCTTTGCATTTTATTAGTTTAGCCATTAAACATTCCTATATTTAAAAAATTTAAGCTTATCGACTTAATACGACGGATTTAAGCATCACTAGATTCTATTCAGATAGTTTTATGGCTGACTAAATTTTAGTAATTAAGCATATCGCTTCAGCAGCAATACCCTCACCTCTACCAGTAAAGCCTAACTTTTCAGTAGTCGTAGCTTTTACATTAATTGCCTCAATATCAACTGCACAATCCTTGGCAATATTGGCGCACATTTCAGCGGTGTATGGTGATAGTTTTGGTCGCTCGCAAATAACCGTGCTATCAATATTACCCACAACATAACCTTGCAATTTTAATAGTGCAACCACATGACGTAATAAATCGCGCGAATTAATCCCTTTATATTGGGTATCGTTAGGTGGAAAATATTTACCAATATCACCCAACCCTGCCGCGCCTAATAGCGCATCGCAAACAGCGTGCAACAACACGTCTGCGTCTGAATGGCCTTCTAAACCTTTTTCAAACGGAACATCTACGCCACCAATGATGCACTTTCGCCCAATGACTAATTGATGCACGTCAAACCCTTGTCCAACTCGCATTTTAATTTCCTTATATTTTCACTTCAATTTTCATAAGTGCAGCAATTACTGCTAAATCATGCGGGTAGGTGACTTTAAGATTTTGTAATTCACCTATGACTAATTTTGGTGTTAATCCAAGCGCTTCAATCGCTTCTGCTTCATCGGTAGGTGCGCTGTTATATTTTTTTGCAAACTGCGTTAGCGCATTTTTGAGCGTGGCATAGCGAAACATTTGTGGCGTTTGCGCTTGCCATAAACCACCGCGCGACATGGTTGCGGTAACTCGCTGCGCGTTATCCGCACGCTTTAAAGTGTCTGCTAATGGCAATGCCAACAAACCGCCAACGTCATCATTTTGTAATTCCGTAATTAATCTATTTAAAGCTTCAGCGCTCAAACCAGGTCGCGCAGCATCATGTACCAAAACCCAATCGTCAGCTTCAACCATATTTGCAATTGCCTTTAACCCATTAAGCACAGTTGTCGCGCGTGTTTCACCACCGCAATAATGTATGTTTAATTTAAGGTTTTGGGAAATACTTAACGCTTTAAAATAAGCATCATTTTCACTAAGCACTATATTTACGCTATGAATATTAGTTGCGTTTAAAAATACACGCAGTGTTTGCGCAATCACCACATCATTTGCTAACGGCAAATACTGCTTAGGCGTTTTGCTCTCCATACGACGGCCGCTGCCAGCCGCTGGAATAAGCACATGAAAACGCGTCATATTAAAATTGAGTGATTTGAATGTTCATAATCAAATTTTAACATGACGCTGATTTTTGAATATTGCTTTTAATTGTCCGCGGTTGCGTTAATTTTATGGATACTTAAATCTGCGCCGTCAAATTCTTCCTCTTGCGTCATGCGAATACCCACCCACTTTTTAAGCGTGCCGTAAACGATAACGCCGCCAACCAACGCCACGGTAACGCCCAAGCCCGTTCCAATAAGTTGTGAAATTAAACTTACCCCGCCCATCCCACCCAAAGCTTTAGCGCCAAAAATACCTGCAGCAATACCGCCCCAAGCACCACATAAGCCGTGCAATGGCCACACACCTAAAACATCATCAATTTTTAGGCGATTTTGTGTGTGCGTAAATGCCCAAACAAATAAACCACCTGCTATTAAACCTGTTGTAAGCGCACCTAGCGGATGCATAATATCCGAGCCAGCACATATGGCTACCAAACCTGCTAATGGTCCGTTATGCACAAAGCCTGGGTCATTTTTACCAATGAAAAGTGCAGCTAATGTTCCGCCCACTAACGCCATTAATGAGTTAATAGCGACTAAACCAGAAATGCCTTGAATGGATTGTGCAGACATGACGTTAAAACCAAACCAACCCACGGTAAGTATCCATGCACCTAAAGCCAAAAATGGAATACTCGATGGCGGATGAGCGTGTAAACGCCCATCTTTACTATAACGACCTGTTCGTGCACCAAGCAGCACTACTGCCGTTAAAGCGATCCAACCACCCATGGCATGAACAACAACTGAGCCAGCAAAATCTCTAAACTTTGCACCAAAACTAACTAATAACCAGTCTTGAATACCAAAATGTCCGTTCCAAGCAATGCCTTCAAAGAAAGGATAGACAAAACCAACCAAGGCAAAAGTTGCAGCCATTTGTGGGTTGAATTTTGCGCGTTCAGCTATGCCACCAGACACAATAGCGGGTATCGCTGCGGCAAAGGTAAGCAAAAAGAAAAACTTAACCAATTCAAAACCATTTTTAGCGGCTAGCACTTCTGCACCACTGAAAAAGTTAACGCCGTAAGCGATGCTGTAACCAATAAAAAAATAGGCAATGGTCGAAACAGAAAAATCTACCATTATTTTAACCAAGGCATTCACTTGGTTTTTGCTACGCACAGTACCGACTTCTAAAAACGCGAAACCTGCATGCATTGCAAGCACCATAATAGCGCCTATCAACACAAAAAAAGTGTCATTTGCTGTGACTAAACCTTCCATTTTGACCCGCTTTCCTGATATTTTTTAGATTATATTTACAAAATAACCCGTATTTATAAGCAAATATTAAGCCAATCAATAGCTTGTTGATTTTAAAACATTTTTATTTA
>JBDNJL010000065.1:0-3324 GCA_041687795.1 Methylotenera sp.
AAAATGATTTCAGAAAACGATGTAGATTTAATTCAGATGATTGATGAGCCTGCGCAAATTGTAGAGGCGATATTTAAACATTATGAAACACGTGGCTTTAAACTGTCTGCTACTGAAGAGCTCATACAGCTTTATTTATAAGATTAAGCTTAAGTCTTGCAGTAATTTGATAGAATCAAAATGTGTCTATAAATAAACGTTAAGTTTATTTGTGTTGAAAGATGAAACGCTAAGTTTATTTTAAGTTCAAAGGTAAAACGTTAAGTTTTTATTTTAAAGGTTGTCAATTATGCGAAAAAGTCACAATATTAGCCGCGTTGTTCTGCAATTGATTGTGGCGGGCTTAATGGTATTTTCATTCAATACTTTTGCTGCCTTAGCAAAAGATTTGCCAGAAGGTTTAGAACCTATTGAAGAAGCGCTACCACCGCCAGTGATGGATAACGAAAAAAACCCTATTAAAAAAGGTGAAGAAGAGCCTGAAATAACAGTGATTCAACAAGGTGAAGACATAGTTGAAGAATACCGCATTGGTGGTCAACTCTATATGCAGAAAGTTACGCCAAAAAATGGCATACCGTATTACATGCACAGAGAAGATGTAAACGGAAGCTGGATAAACGATGGGCCAACGCCGCCAATGATGATTCCAAAATGGACGATTTTTAGGTTTTAATGTTCAGGAAAGGTTGATTGCGATGCGCGATTAACCTTTTACTTTTTTACTAATCTTCATTAGCAAGTTTATTTATGTCTGTATTTACCTCGGTTAGCGTTGCGCAACTTAATAATTGGTTGAAAGATTACACCATAGGCGCAGTGCTTGAATTAAAAGCTATTTCTGCGGGAATTACCAATACTAACTATTTTGTAACCACGCAAAATAATAAATATGTACTTACATTATTTGAACAAAATACGATGGCAGAACTGCCGTATTTTATTGATTTAATGAGTCATTTAAGTAGCCATGGTGTGCCATGCCCGCTACCGATTAAAGATAATGTTGGTGAAAGTTTACATATGCTAAACGGTAAGCCAGCGGCGCTAATTAGCTGCTTGGGAGGCAGTGATATTGAAGCGCCAAATGTTGCGCAGTGCGCTGAAGTTGGTGCGGCACTCGCGCAAATGCATCTAGCAGGCTTGTCATTTGAGACAGAGTTTCCGCAACGTACAAGCACAAATCAGCGTGGTGCCAATTGGCGCAATAAAACTGCTGAAAAAGTGTTGTCACATTTAAATGCAGAAGACCAAACTTTATTGAAAAAAACCTTAGCTTTTCAAGCAGATTTTGATTTAAGCCAGCTACCAATGGGCGTGGTGCATGCAGACTTGTTTAGAGACAATGTGTTGTTTGATAAAGATAAAATTGGTGGATTGATTGATTTTTACTATGCCTGCCATGACGCGCTAATGTACGATGTGGCGATTGCGGTGAATGATTGGTGCATCAATGCGGACGGCAGTTTACACCAAGATAAACTGCATGCTTTGTTGCAAGGCTACCAAGCACATAGGCCATTTACATCCGCTGAACAATTGGCTTGGCGAGCGATGTTGCGCATTGCGGCGCTCAGATTTTGGTTGTCGCGTTTGCATGATCAAATTTTTCCCCATAGTGGTGAATTAACGCATGCTAAAGACCCAAATCATTTTAAAAATATACTAAAGCTACGTGAAAGCTATCAATAAATCGTGAATACCAAAAACTTAACGCTTTTTTATAGACACATTTTTTAAGAAAAACTATTTAATTAAAAAGATATGACCAACGAACAACCAATATTACCAATTCCGCGCCAAGTGCCAGCGCTTAACGCATGGGGTTGGACTGTGCAAGGTTTTTACTTGTTTAAAGAAAACCCAGTGATGTGGATTATTTTATTTTTAATCTACTTGGCCATTGTGGTGCCAGTGTCGTTATTGCCAGTTGTAGGTTCTATTTTTAGTGCTTTACTCGCGCCAGTCTTCGCAGCGGGCTTGATGTGGGGCTGTCATGCAGTTATGCAAAAACAAGATCTAGAAATTAATCATCTCTTTTTAGGCTTCAAAAAAAATACTGCACAACTCATTTCTGTTGGTGGTATTTACTTGTTTAGCTTGCTGACTATTGCTGTGTTTGTGGTGTTATCTTTAGATACACAAACCATAGATTTACTTGTCAATGGCAAAGAGCTTAGTCAAGAGCAAGCGCGCAAAGTAGTTTTACCTGTACTTATTGCTATTCTATTTTTAATGCCAGTGCTTATGGCATATTTGTTTGCGCCAGTGTTGGTAGGTTTGCATAATTTAACTGCAGTTCAGGCGATGAAGCTTAGTTTTAAAGCGTGCATGCAAAATATATTGCCGTTTTTATTGTACGGCCTTATTTTTATGGGGTTGCTCATTGCTGCGCTTATTCCTTACGGCGCAGGTTTAGTGATTGTGATGCCCATCATGATGACAAGCTTATATGTTAGTTACACAGATATTTTTCAAATAACTATTAAATCGCCTGAGATTTAAATCAAACAGCTTGAAGCTTAGCAAACTCAAGTGCTAGCCATTTTAAGCCTTCTCGACCAAAATTCACTTGTATACGCATGTCATTGGCGTTGCCCTCATAACTCACCACCACGCCATTGCCAAACTTTGCATGCGCCACTTGCTGGCCAATTTTCCAAGGTAAGGTGTTTTTTGTACTCGCGGCTTGCGCTTTTTCTTGAAAAGGCTGGCTTTGGTAACTCTCAAAGCGTTTAGGCGCAGCTTTGCTATTTAAGCGTTTTAATAAAGCGTCTGGAATTTCATCTAAAAATCGTGATGGAATGCCATAACGCACTTGTCCGTGCAACATGCGACTTTGCGCGTGGCTTAAATATAATCGTTGCCGCGCACGCGTCACTGCCACATACATTAAACGGCGCTCTTCTTCTAAGCCGCTATTTTCATACAAACTTTGTTCGTGCGGGCATAAGCCTTCTTCTAAACCGCTGATAAATACGGCTTTAAATTCTAAGCCTTTTGCCGCATGTACTGTCATTAGTTGTAAAGCTTCATTGCCCACGCTCGCTTGGTGATCACCAGCTTCTAAACTTGCATGACTTAAAAACTGTGTCAGTAGATCTTGTTCAGACTCACCTTCAATATCGCCTTCCACATTGCTGTGATTACCAAAATCTTGATTGGTAAACGCAACTGCCGCAGTCACTAACTCAGCTAAGTTCTCTATTCGGTCTTCACCTTCTTTTTCATTTTGGTAATGCGCCATTAAGCCAGACATAGTGGTGGCTAACTCAGTTAGCTCAGCCAAGTTAATACCATACGCTTGGTCTATCATTTGGCGAA
>JBDNJL010000066.1:0-5799 GCA_041687795.1 Methylotenera sp.
CTCGTTTCCTATTAAACGTATGCAACAAAGCACTATTTAGCTCTAAGGGGTGCTCATGTTTAAGTTTTAGTAAATTTAAACATAAAAGTAACAGCATCAACACGACACTTAAAATGTGTCTGCAAAAAACGGTTAAGTTTTTTACATTAAACGGCAAAACGGTTAAGTTTTTTATGTTAAACGGCAAAAGCGTTAAGTATTAAAGTTGTTTTTTGCTTAATTGAATACTCATTTCTATTCTTCAATCCCCAACTCTTGAATTTTACGGGTGAGCGTATTTCGCCCCATGCCTAATTGATTAGCCGCATCTATACGTCTGCCATGTGTGTGCTCTAATGCTTTGGTAATCATGATGCGTTCAAAAATTTGAGCACGTGCTTCCAGCAGATTTTGCTCGCCGCGTTTGAGCGCTTCCATAACCTCAATCGCTAACGCCTGTTGCCAAGAAAGTGCAGTGGTTGATTTAGTATTGTCTTCTTTAAGTTCTGGTGGTAAATCAGCAATATCAATATTTTGCCCGGGCGCCATTACGGTGAGCCAATGGCATACGTTTTCTAACTGGCGCACGTTACCGCTCCAATTAACCGCACTTAAATACTCTAGCGCCGCATTGGTTGGTTGCTTAGTTTCTACGCCTAATTCCGCCGCGCTATGCTGTAGAAAATGTTTAATCAGTAATGGAATATCTTCACGGCGCTCGCGTAACGCAGGCAACCTTAAGCGGATAACGTTTAATCTATGGAACAAATCTTCACGAAAAAGCCCAAGCTTTACGCGTTCTTCTAAATCTTGATGGGTGGCGGCAATAATGCGCACATTTACTTTAACTGGCTGATGCCCACCAACACGATAAAACTGACCATCACTTAACACGCGCAATAATCGCGTTTGTAAATCTGCTGGCATGTCGCCAATTTCGTCCAAAAAAAGTGTGCCTGTATCAGCTTGCTCAAAGCGGCCGCGTCTTGCGGCTTGTGCGCCAGTAAAAGCACCGCGCTCATGGCCGAATAGCTCAGACTCTAATAAATCTTTAGGGATTGCCGCCGTATTAATAGCAATAAAGGGTTTTTCACCACGCGGGCTATGCCGATGCAAGGCGCTTGCCACAAGCTCTTTACCACTGCCAGATTCGCCATTAATCAACACTGTGGCATGTGAGCGACTTAAGCGACCTATCGCTCTAAAAACTTCTTGCATGGCTGGCGCTTGGCCAATAATTTCAGGTGTTTCTTCTACGATGACTTTTTCTGTGATTTGTCTCATGCTTTCGTCTACTGCACGTTTAATCACATCTATCGCTTGGTCAACATCAAACGGCTTAGCTAAATATTCAAACGCACCGCCTTGAAACGCAGATACTGCGCTTTCTAGGTCTGAATACGCGGTCATGATAATCACTGGAATATCTGGATATTTTTGCTTAATTTCACTTAAAAAATCCAAACCAGAGCCATTTGGCATGCGAATATCGCTCACCACTACTTGCGGTTGCTCGTGGTTTAAAGCATTTAACGCCTCAGCGACTGATGAAAATGTTTTAAATGCCAAATCAGTGCGCGCAAGTGCTTTTTCAAATACCCAGCGGATTGACTTATCGTCATCAATAATCCAGATTGGCTTCATTTTTGTGTCCTTAATGTCATATTCGTTGTTATTTCAAATTACTTTGTTTAAATTACTTTATTTCAAATTACTAATTTTCGAAATACCATGATTAAAGAGAGTTTGTTTGATTGCAGATGTTTCAATTGGTAGCAAAATGGTAAAGCAAGTTTTGCCTGGCTCGCTTTCGCATTCAATCATACCGTGATGCTGAGTGATGAAAGTTTGCGCGAGCGTTAATCCCAAGCCTGTACCACCCTCGCGGCCTGATACGAGCGGAAAAAATATTCTGTCGTGAATATCAGCTGGAATGCCTGGGCCGTTATCAATAATCTCTAACTTAATCGCTACACGGTAACGTTTTCGTGCGAGCGTTACTTGGCGTTCTGCGCGGGTACGAAATGTAATTTGGCTGTTTAGTGTACGATTAGACTGCATTGCCTGCGCGGCGTTACGCGCAATATTTAATACGGCTTGAATCAATTTTTCGCGGTCACCAATAAGCTCAGGTAAGCTTAAATCATAATCTCGCTGTATGCGAATATCTTTGGGTGACTCTGCGAGCAATAAGCTTCTTACGCGCTCTAGCACTTCATGAATATTGGTCGACTGATATTTAGGCACGCGATGCGGAATAAGCAATCTATCCATCAGTGATTGCAAGCGATCCGCTTCTTTTATAATCACTTGCGTGTATTCGCGCAAATTAGGCGATGGTAGCTCATGCTCTAATAACTGTGCTGCGCCACGCAAGCCGCCTAATGGGTTGCGAATTTCGTGGGCAAGGTTGCGTAGTAGCTCTGCATTGGCCTGCTGCTGAATTAGCATGCGCTCTTCACGTGCGATACGTAACTGCGCGTCCATTTGCTGAAACTCTAAAATTAAGCAAGCCACTGGCGAATCAATGGGTGTAACCGTGCAAGTGACGGAAAAAGAGTTTTGTCGATGGGTGGTAATCGTAAATTCATGCTCGCGAAATGGACTTTGTTGTGAAATGGCACTATTTACAGCCAACATCAAAATTTCACAATCTGGAAATACTTCGATGATAGGTAAGCCTGACACATGCGTGGCGCTAAATGCAAAGATAGTTTCCGCGCTTGGGTTGATATAAACGATGCGGCGGTTATCATCAAGCAAAACAATAGCGGTTGCTAGATGTTCTAACCCAGCAAAATGATCTGGCGTTGGTTTGACCATAGTAAGACTAAATTCAAAGTTAAATTAATGTTACTTAGGAGTAAGCAAAAGCTAGACCAACTTTGCTAAAGTGGCGAATTTATAACAATGTGTATATGTGTCTATAAAAAACCGTTAAGTTTTTTTACATAAATACAGCAAAACCATTAAGGTTTTTAAATCAGTAAAAAACTTAAAGCGCATTCAGTTCTTTTTGTAATAGCTCAATATTTCTTTGATGGCTATCCACATCTGCTTGCAAGCCTTTCATTTTTTCATCAAATTTAGCCACGTTTCTAAACGTACTGCTGCTACCATTCGCGTTCATTCTCTGGTAAACCTCAGGTTTAGCTTCGCCCTCTGCGTAAGCCTTTTTAGCGTCTTCAAGCGCTTTTTTCTCTGCCTCTAACTCGCTCTGTAAAATCTCTTTACGCTTGCCGTCACGCTGGTTTTGCGTTTGTTTATCTACTTTCGGAAAATCACCTGGTGTTGCAGTGTGTTTTCTAGTGTCAGAATTATTTTTTAACCTGTCGTTACTAATCACGTTAGCGTCAGGATCAAACTCTAACTTGGTAGCGCCTTTGCTTTTAACATTCGAGTAAGTAATACGACCATCTGCACCTACGTGCTTGTAAATTTCTGCAAATGCTGAGTTTATAAAACCAAGATTTAGCAATATACCTAAGATAAAATATTTTTTTATATATACAATTTTCATAAATGTAGTTTAGTGGAGTTAAATTAGTTTATCAATGACTTAAGTAACGTAAAAGTAGAAATCATGGTTGACAACGCTTATTTTACATGGCTTTACAAAATGGCATTGCACCATAAAAAAGGGACGATGACTCGTCCCTTTTTATTGATATTAATACTAAATAAAACTTAGCATGAATAGTACAAACCAAACTCAACAGGATGTGGCGTTTGACGTAACTTAGTCACTTCTTCCATTTTTAATGTAATGTAAGCATCAATCCAGTCATCAGTAAATACGCCACCTTTAGTTAAGAACTCGCGGTCTGTATCCAAATACTCCAAAGCTTGCTCCAATGAAGAACACACTGTAGGAATCAATGCATCTTCTTCTGGTGGTAAATGGTACAAATCTTTTGTTGCTGGCTCACCTGGGTGAATTTTGTTTTGTACGCCATCTAAGCCTGCCATTAGTAATGCTGAGAATGCTAAATATGGGTTAGCGATAGGGTCAGGAAAGCGCGCTTCAACACGGCGAGCTTTGTCAGAATGTACAAACGGGATACGAATAGCAGCAGAACGATTTTTAGCTGAGTAGGCTAATTTCACTGGCGCTTCGTAATGTGGTACTAAACGTTTATATGAGTTAGTGCCTGGGTTAGTAATTGCGTTTAAGGCACGCGCGTGTTTGATGATGCCGCCGATATAATAAAGCGCGAAATCACTTAAACCTGCGTAGCCCTTACCTGCAAATAAGTTTTTACCATCTTTCCAAACAGATTGGTGCACGTGCATACCAGAACCGTTATCACCAAACATTGGTTTTGGCATAAAAGTCGCTGTTTTGCCATAGGCATGCGCAGTATTTAACACTACATATTTAAGGATTTGAGTCCAGTCAGCACGCTGTGTCAATGTACTAAATTGTGTACCAATTTCACATTGACCAGCAGTTGCAACTTCATGGTGATGCACTTCAACTGGCACGCCCATAGCTTCCAATGTCATACACATTGCTGAACGAATATCGTGCAATGAGTCGACTGGTGGTACTGGAAAATAACCGCCTTTAACCGCTGGGCGATGACCTGTGTTACCGCCTTCAAACTTTTCACCAGATGACCAAGCAGCCTCTTCTGAATTAATTTTTACCGAGCTACCACTCATATCAACTGACCAGTTGATGGAATCAAAAATAAAGAATTCTGGCTCTGGGCCAAAGTAAGCAGTATCGCCTAAACCTGTGGATTTTAAATACGCTTCAGCACGTTTTGCTAAAGAGCGCGGGTCGCGGTCGTAACCTTTACCGTCTGTTGGGTCAACTACGTCACAGGTTAAAATTAAAGTGGGCTCGTCCATAAATGGATCGATATTTGCCGTAGCTGCATCAGGCATTAATTGCATGTCAGATGCTTGAATACCTTTCCAACCAGCGATTGAAGAACCATCAAATGCGTGACCTTCAGTGAATTTATCTTCATTGAATGCAGAAACTGGCACTGTTACGTGTTGTTCTTTACCGCGAGTATCAGTAAAACGAAAATCAACAAATTTAATGTCGTTTTCCTTTACCATTTTCATTACATTAGCCACTGACATCTGAATCTCCTATTATTGAGTGGGTGTTTAGATAAAAATAAAACTTGTACTATCCAATTAAATGCGTCAAATATTTAGCATACGAATTTTAGTGGATATTGAACATAAAACCAATAAAAAAGAGTAGCAGGAAATATGCCACATTAATAGATGCGGCTTTATCGCTTTTTTTGTGCACTTTATGAATCACAGCAAATTTAATGCATTAAAAGAGTGCGTGTTTATGTATTGTTGCACTAATTTAGTGCAACCTATTTTTTTTAATTTTGCCGCCTTACTCTACGCTATTTGAGATTGTGAAACATGTGTCTATAAAAAAAACGTTAAGTATTTTTACTTTTAGGTGTAAAGCTTTAAGTTTATTGATTAAATAAGCAAAGAATTAAGCAATCAAAATAATTACAGATTAAAATAGCCACCACACTTTTAAAAACTATTAAGCCGAGATTTAATTATGACTACACTAGATAAAAATCTAACTGATATCTTGCAAGCGGCAGCGCAACGCGCGCTACAAAATAATTTGTCTTACGCTGGCGCGCTTACTCCGCAAGAAGCTAGTCAAGTATTACAAAGCACGAAAAATGCTTTATTGGTTGATGTCCGTACACAAGCTGAGCTAGAACTGGTTGGCCGTGTGCCAAATGCACTCAATGTTGAATGGGCAACTTATCCAGGCATGATAGCCAACGCAAACTTTGCATCGCAAGTTGCAGATAAGAC
>JBDNJL010000067.1:0-6974 GCA_041687795.1 Methylotenera sp.
ATAAACCAACCGCTGTACTCATGGCGATAGTGTCGCGACTAAATAGCGACAACTCCATACCTGGCTCACCTTGAGTAATGCCATCACACATGGCAGGCACACCAGCAGCAACTTGTGAAGTTGCACCTTGCTTATGCGCTTCATCACGAATCAAACTAGGGTAGTTTTCGTATGGCTGATGGGCCGATAGCATTTCGTTATAGGCTGTAATAATGCCGATATGTGGTGCTTTTTCTACCAATATACTGATTTTATTTTTTTTAGGTAATGCCGCAGTCGCATGCGCTAAGTTAGCACAGCCCATACGATCGGCGCCTTTTGGTCGATTAATAATCGAATCTACACGTTGTAGGTAGGCAGTTCGTGTTGGACGACTGCGCTCCATAATGCGCTCGGTAACTTCTATATGGGACTGTTTCATAAGGGATACACCTCTATTTAAAATTAAATTTTTTTATTCAGGACTGATACAACTTGCTAAATAAGTCAGCTAGCATATCTATTCACTATATAGCTATTTAGTACTAATGTACGATTATCCTCAATGCACTATAAATCGTCAAACTTTAAGCATTAAACTACGTGCTTAAGATTCAACTTTTACTTTTTAGTGACAAGTACATCTTCTAGCATTAAATATTCTAAATCACAGCCATAAAACATATTTAATGCATCGGTCGGTGAGCAAACCATTGGTTCGCCACGACGGTTTAATGAAGTATTCAATACTACAGGCACACCGCGTAATTTTTCAAGGTGCTCTATTAACTCGTAATAACGCGGGTTAGTTTCATGCGTCACAACTTGAGCACGTGCAGTACCATCTTCATGCACTACTTCTGGAATACGTGACTTCCAATGTTCTGCCACATCAAAAGTGAAAGTCATATAGGGTGCAGGGTGCTCTGTTTGCAAAATATCTGGCGCAACACGATCTAACATACTTGGGCAAAATGGACGCCAGCGTTCACGATATTTAATTTGCGCATTTATTCTATCCGCAACACCAGGGTAACTCGGGTCACCTAAAATACTGCGGCAGCCCAAGGACCGCGGGCCAAATTCCATACGGCCTTGTAGCCAAGCTAATGGATTACCGCTTGCTAACAACTCAGCGCCTTTTTGCGCGGGATTTTCTACGCACGCAAATACGGGTTTATTAGGATGCGCTTCGCAAGCTTCAATACACTCTTCGGTGGTATACGCAGGGCCTAAATACGCATGATGCATTTTTTCAATAGTGTCGCCAGCCAAATGCGCTGCGTAAGTTGCCGCACCAAGCGACGTGCCGTTATCGCCCGATGCAGGCTGGACAAACAACTCTTTGACGTGCGGCATTGCAATAATACGTTGATTTAACTTAACATTTAGCGCCACCCCTCCCGCCATTGCAATGCGGCCGGTTTCTTTAATAATATCGCCTAAATAATAGTCAATCATTTTAAGCGCAACATCTTCAAGCAAGGCTTGCACAGACGCTGCGTAATGGATGTAAGGATCATCGATTTCATCACCAGCGCGTTTAGGGCCGAGCCATTCGATGAGTTCTGGTGTGAAATAATAGCCTTTGCCATTTTCTTTGTAACGACGCAAACCTACTACGTTGACTAACTTTGTGTTTACTTTTAACTCGCCGTTTTCAAAGGAAACTAATTTAGATAAATCGTATTTATTTGCGTCACCGTAGGGCGCCATACCCATGACTTTAAATTCGCCATCAAGCATCTCAAAACCGAGATATTCAGTAATTGCACCGTACATACCACCTAAAGAATCCGGATCGTAAAATTCTTTAATTTTATGAATTACACCATTTTCACCATAACCAAAAAATGTAGTGGCGTATTCACCTTTGCCGTCAATACCTATAATCGCAGTTTTTTCTTTAAATCCGCTTAAATGATATGCGCTAGAAGCATGCGATAAATGATGCTCAACGGGTACAAATTTAGCGTTTGATAAGCCTAAATCTGCCATCAATTTTAATGATTTATCACGATTACGGCGAAATCGGCGGTTGCCATTAAATAGCGCATCTAATGCGCGGTCTGGCGCATACCAGTGACGTTTAGCATAATGCCAGCGTGCATTGGTACTTAAAGGAATTTCAGCATACGGAAACGCAACGATATCAACATCTTCCGCCTTAATGCCTGCTTGTTTTAAGCAAAACTTTGCAGCCTCATATGGAAATTTATTTTTAGCGTGCTTATCACGTATAAAACGTTCTTCTTCCGCGGCCGCAATAATTTTACCATCCACCACCAGCGCAGCTGAAGCATCGTGTCCCAAAGCACCTGATAAACCTAAAACAATCATGTAAAAATCTCTAAAAAAAACAAGGTATAAAACTTAATTAATTACTTAATCTATGTCCGCCAATTTTAATGGCTGATGATGTGTGTATATCACTTTAAAACTCTTTTTAAACGCACTCAATAAAGCATCATCGTGTTGCCAATTACGCATAAAACGGGTTAAATCTCGCGCGTGGCTGTGAACTGCAATTAGGCCAAAAGTATGTTGTTGCATACTATCTAAATCAATCAGTATTGGCTGATGGTTGAGCATTTTAATATTGCTTGCTTTTAAATCACCATGTGAAATTTTGAGCAGAAATAAACGGTATAACAACTCCACCATTTGCTTAACCGCTTTGGCGCGCTTTATTTTATCGCGTTCTTTTGCAAAAAATTCAGCAATATCTGGCGCGTCAATGTAAGCACTTAAAAAATAACTTTTACTTTTCAATAAGCCAAAAAAATAATGTGTTTCTATCAGCGCAACTGGCGCTGATGTTGGCAAACCTAACAATAATAAGCGATGCGCGTTAGACCACGAAACTGCTGCGCGTGTTTTTCTAACTGAGCGTGCAAACGCGTGCCACACACTTTTAATATTGTAACGCTTGACGACTATTTTTTGCGCGTCATTCGTGTTTAATGCACTTTCTTTTGCGTCAGCTTGCTTTAAATATACGGTTACTAAACCTACTGTGCAAGTATTGCCGTTTTTAAAAGCTGGCGCGATTAAACTTGCATCTAAAACTTCTACTTTACTTAACTGGGCAAATTGCACGTAAGCTCTTGCAAGCCATGTTTGCACTGTAAAATGTGTCTGTAAAAAACCGTTAAGTTTTTTACTCAAACAAGCAAAACCGTTAAGTTTTTTACATTCAAAAGCTAAGTCGTTATTCTTTTTATTTATTTGCGCACCAAACTCAACATCAGTGCAAGTTCTAAACACTTTTTTATTTGCGTAACTGTTACTCGTTTTATTACGATGCAAAATTATTAAATGTTGCAACATTTCAATTCTTGGCATGGTTTTCCAACCACGTGCATCCGCATATATTTTTAACAATTGCGGTAGCCATCTTTCAAGCTCTAGCACATCAAATTTTGAAAGTAATGCGGTTAAATTTTTTAAAACGACTTGGCCGTGATTAAATTTACTTGGCAAAGACTTAATGCCATCACCGTCCAAAGTGTAAATTATTTCATTACATAAAATAAAGTTTTTTAAATACAAATCTGTTTGCTGCAATCCTGCATCGTGGTGCTTGGCCACGGTCGTAACTAAACGCTTCGCTAACATCAAACGTTCATTTGAGGCTAATGGCAACAATTGCCATAACGTTTCCACGTTATCGGTTGCAGTTAACTCGCTACTGATAGCTTCAAGCAACATAACAAAAACTGGGCCACTAAAGCCGTATAATGCAACATTTGCTAGCTGCCCAAAATACAAAATCTTAGGCGTATCTATTTTAGCTTTTAATAGCAGTTCAACACCAGACTTGTCTCGTTGTGCGTATTTTTCTGCCTCTGATCCAACAAATAACTTGGCGTAGACCTGCTGGTTGTTCCAACGCGCTTTACAAACTAGTCGTTTTTTTGGGACTACTCGCACAAAATTTGTAATCTTTAGGCTTGAGCCATCAAACAAAGCAACATCCTGTGATAATTCACAAGGTATGTTGATTGAGTATAAGTTACTCACTAGCAAAGTGTGATTGCTTTTCAAACGTGTGCGTTACGATATTCGCTACTTCCATGACAGAAATTTCAGTCATCCTGTCTTTTTTAATGACGTGGTGTTGCGCTCTCAATGGATACGGCCCAGTCATCACCTGATTTGTTGGTCCGAATAATGCAACAATTGGCACATTGGAAGCTGCCGCAATATGAATAACGCCACAATCATGTGCGATAAATAAATTAATACGTGTCATCAGTGCGGCTAAGTCCATCACAGAAGTTTTGCCAACAAGATCTATAGTGTTAGGCACTTCTTTCTTGAATTTTTTGGCCAAAAAAGACTCGTTACTTGTGCCAGTAATGATAATACTAAGATCTGGGATAGCATTCTGCAAAGCCTTACCTAACTCAATATAAGCACCAATTGGCCACAACTTTTCATCATCTGCACGTTTGCTGTAAAAAAACTTCCAACCATGCAACAAAGTGGTACCGCAACCCAGATGTATCAGAATTAAGTTTTTTTTGACACCCGCCAAATTTTGGGCTAGAAACTGCTGAGAACTTTCATCCGACGCTATCACATACTCCCGATCAGACTCTTGAATTTTACCATCGACTAAAGACGCTATAAAATTCAACAATTGATCAGCATGATGCTCATTTCCGTGCAACGTAGGCGGTTGAATGACAACGGTTTTAATGCCAGCCAGTTTTTTTAATGCGTTTTTGTTGAGTACGACGACCTGAGAATAATCTTTTGCTTTTTTATCAAAAGCTGATGCACTATTAATAACATAAACATTATTAATATCATGATTACCAGCGAAGACCTCTGCACTTAATTTATTGAGCGCAACCACATCTATTGTTGCACTTGGCAAATGTTTGCGTAAAAACCGAATTGCTGGCGTGCAAAACACATTATTGCCTGTACTTGCTGAAGCAAGTACTAAAATTTTATCTGTATTTTTAAGGTTCATTTTTTCTTGCAACTATTTAAGTAATTTTTTATAAGAAACACGTCTCATATAACGACATAATGCTTTATGCCAAGTATTTAAATTTTTTAAATCAAAGTATTGTTTAAAAAAATACAGTTTGCTCGTGCGACTAAACTCAGGTGTACGGTAATTTAGTGTAATTAGATCAGAAAATCTAAACCACGCCATACACGCAGTAATACGAGACTTTTCAAAATCAATCATCGCCACTTCAAATTCATTATTCGATACATGCGGCGTGTCTTTTACAAACAAATGCTTGGCATAAAGTGAGCGATGCAATACACCTGCAAGGTGCAAATTTCGTACAGTTAGCGCCATGGCAGCAATCAATTTTTTCTTATTATTTGAGCTAGCCGCCTTATTATTTTTAAACCACTCGTCTGCAGAAACATAGCCAGCAAGTGCAGCTGTAAGTAAAATCGCTTTGTTTTGTTGATTTGCAAAAAAAACTAATGTTGGTGTTTTTACGTTGCTGTTATTAAACTTTAAATATTGCAAAATCTTATATTCACGCACAAAAGTTGCCTCACCTTTAATTGGGTGCAACCAACTGCACCTTGTGTGACCTTGTTGTCGCTTGAGATAAAAGCCATGAAAATTGCCATGATCATCTGGCAATTCAATGTAATTTACGCCACTCCAGCCACCGCGCTCAGTATTAGGCGCTTCAAACCAATCTCCTTCGTAATACCAAAGCGCATCAAAACTCGCAAAATTATTAAGCGTTAATATAGCCAAGTGCGCTGATGAAATATATGAGTTCAGCATCACAATATTGCTAGTCTTTGAGAGAAGCTTTTTCAGCCATAAGTTTTTTCTGGAACTTCTTGCTATTAAATTTAATATAGAGTTTTTTGGCACGCATTTGTACCTGATGCCAAAAAATACTACTCGTATGAGCATCGTAATAATGCATAAAACGTAAGTAGTCATTAGCGCCTAAATCTAAATCCATAGTAGAAAAATACAATGCCGCTATATCTTTGAAACTGTTTTTTGAAGACGGTTTTTCTTGGATAAACATGCGATGTAAATCGATTAAATAAAGCTCAATTTCAGCATTATTATTTAGCGCTGCGGTTAAGTTTTTTTGATGAATACATAAATGACAGATGTAAAAATCACGATGGCACATGCCATTTTCATGTAATTTTTTTGCAAGTTTTGCAACGGCAATAATGAGCTTACGTTTAAATTTTGCAGATGGCGGATTGTTTTTCCAGTCTGCAGATAAATCCTCTAGCGAGACAATGTCACCTAAATCTTTCGTCATTAAAAAAGATTGCCTCGATGCTGGGTTGCAACCTTGCTCTCCAAACGCAACAAAAGGAGTAGTCGCAATGCCAATTTGTGCGAGCTTTTCTATGGCTAATTTTTCAGTACGCGCACTGATAATAGGTTTTTTAAACGTCAATAAGTTTTTTAAAATTTCAACCCAACCCACGCCAAAATGCTGCTTAATAAAATAGCTATTTGTGCCTAACTTAACTTGAACAGTTTTGCGCCCGCGCACTACTCTAAATACCTTACCTGGCATGTGCAATAAAGTTAAAAACGCATCACTACCCTTTAGCTGTTTAGCAATTTCTTGCGGCACGTCTAAGCTTAATTTTGTTAAATCTGCGTGTTTGCTTTTCATGCTTGGTTGTTAGTCTCTAGTTTTTTACGTTCTGCTAAAGCAATTAAAATTTTGGCTTCTGCGCTACCATCATTTTTTACCATTAGTTGCCCAGCATATTTCAAACCATTTATAGCCCAAATTGTTTTTTGTGGTGAATTTATCATTGTTAATAAGATTTGATTAAACGCAGTCTGATTAAATGGTATTGGCACTACAATGCCTGCATTGGCGTTTACGACATGTTGCGCGTAGCCACAAGACTCTGTAACAAGCATTGGGGTGCCGCAAGCCAGCGCCTCTAAAATTACCAAACCAGTATTTTCACGATACGCTGGATGGATGCATATATCTGCTCCCTGCATCAAC
>JBDNJL010000068.1:0-7846 GCA_041687795.1 Methylotenera sp.
TAATCACAGCAACGCATGCTTGAAAAACTAATTGCTTTTGCGCTTATTGCAATTGTATTGTGCAGTTGCGAGCGCAGTCAGCCTTTAGATGCGAATATCACGCAAGTAACTACAGAGACCTCAACATACGCTACTAACAACAGCGATATTGAGCAAGCTTTTACCAACAAAAAAAGTAATGTATTAGTCAGCGGTGGTGGCGTCGTGATTAAACTTTTAGCCGATGACAACATCGGTGCTAAGCATCAAAAATTTTTGGTAAAAATTAACACGCGGCAAACTTTGTTATTTGCACATAATATTGATTTAGCGCCTAGAGTCCCGCTGCAAATTAACGATAAGATTACCTTTGAAGGTGAATACGTGTATAACCCAAAAGGTGGTATTGTGCATTGGATGCACCACGACCCAGATGGGCAACATCCTGCTGGTTGGATTATGCTAAATGAGCAAAAATATCAGTAGTAGCATTTAAACTTAATTTTTGGTAAAAACTTAACAGTGAAACTTAACTCTTGGTAAAAAACTTAACGGCTTTTTACAGACACATTTTTAGATTGATGCAATATGACAGATATTTTAAGTAAAATTATAGCGACAAAAGTACAAGAAGTTGCGGCAGCGAAAACTCGCATTTCGTTCGAAGAAATAAAAGTTTCTGCACTCGCTGCAAATAGTCAAAATCCTGTACGTGATTTTGTTGGCAGTATTCGCGCGAAAATTGCTACCAACCAATCAGCGGTGATTGCTGAAATTAAAAAGGCCAGTCCTTCAAAAGGTGTTATTCGCGCTGACTTTCATCCCGCTGAAATTGCGCAAAGCTATGAAAAAGGTGGTGCGGCGTGTTTGTCAGTGCTTACTGACGTAGCGTATTTTCAAGGCTCAACAGACTATTTAAGGCAAGCTCGCGCGGCTTGCAATCTGCCAGTGCTTCGCAAAGACTTTATGGTAGACGCGTATCAAGTTTATGAAGCGCGAGCGATGGGTGCTGATTGTATTTTACTAATTGCCGCGGCGATTAATTTAAGTAAAATGCACGAGCTAGAAGATTTGGCTCATTCACTTGGCATGGCGGTATTAGTAGAAGTGCATAACGGTGAAGAGTTAGATTTAGCGTTGCAATTAAAAACGCCATTACTTGGCATTAACAACCGCAATCTGCGTACCTTTGAAGTTACTTTGCAAACGACTTTGGATTTATTAGCGCGTATTACCAGCGATAAAATTGTGGTCACAGAATCAGGTATATTTACAACGGATGATGTTGCGCTAATGCGTAAAAATCAGGTGCACACTTTTTTAGTGGGCGAAGCGTTTATGCGCCAACCTGAGCCAGGCAAAGAACTTAGCAAAGTATTTAATTAGTACTGGACTATTAGGATTACATGATGAGTTACCCATATTCTCGCCCACGCCGCATGCGCAAAGATGAATTTTCACGCCGCTTAATGCGTGAAAATGTGCTGACAGTGAATGATTTAATCTACCCTGTTTTTGTTTTAGATGGCGAAAATCGTACTGAAGAAGTCGCCTCAATGCCGGGCGTGAAACGTCAAAGTATTGATATATTATTAACGACTGCTGCAGAGTGTGTGCAATTAGGAATTCCTGCGATTGCACTTTTTCCAGTTGTAGATGCAAAATTCAAAAGCCTAGACGGCGCTGAAGCTTATAACCCAAAAGGATTAGTGCAACGCGCAGTAACAGCACTTAAAAAAGCACAGCCAACTTTGGGTGTCATTACCGACGTAGCGCTAGACCCTTACACCACGCACGGGCAAGATGGTTTGATTGATGCGGTGGGTTATGTGCTTAATGACGACACGATTGAAGTGTTGGTTAAACAAGCGATTTCTCACGCTAACGCTGGCGCAGATATTGTTGCACCTAGCGATATGATGGATGGCCGTGTAGGACAGATTCGCGAAGCATTGGAAAGTACACATAATATTCACACAAAAATTTTAGCGTACTCCGCTAAATATGCCTCAGCTTTTTATGGGCCTTTTCGCGATGCAGTCGGTTCTGCAGGCAACTTAGGCATTGGCAATAAATACACCTACCAAATGGACCCAGCCAACGCGGACGAAGCGATGCAAGAAGTTGCGCTAGATATTGCCGAAGGCGCAGATATGGTGATGGTAAAACCTGGCATGCCTTACCTAGATATTGTGCGCCGGGTAAAAGATGAGTTTGGCGTACCCACATTTGCGTATCAAGTAAGCGGAGAATATGCCATGCTAAAAGCTGCTGCGCAAAATGGTTGGTTAGACGAGCGTGCTTGCGTAATGGAAAGTTTGTTGGCGTTTAAGCGCGCAGGTGCGGATGGAATTTTGACGTACTTTGCGATGGACGCAGCAAGATGGTTGAAGGACGTTTAATACCTAAGTTTTGAAAATGTGTCTGTAAAAAACCGTTAAGTTTGTTACAAATAAAGTTTAAACGTTAAGTTTTTAAAAAATAAAGCTTTAAAGTTTAATTTTAAGCTTTTAATAAAGCTTTCACCACATCGATGTTCGCCCGACCTGCATTACAACCATCAGTTGCGTGTTTTATTGCTACGCGCATATCATCAGCTTCAAACACGCTGACTTTAATCACGCCAGTTTCCATTTCCAGCTTAAAAATGGGTACTTTTTTACGGAAGTCACCCTTTTTATCGCGCTTGCCGTCGTTCATTACTCGGTACGACTTTTCGTTTACTTCAAATGGAATTTTCTCATTCAATAAAAACATTTCAACGTCTTTCAAACTTTCTGCAAATAAGTGAATATGCGTTTCTGCGCCCAAACCTGCCGTGCCATCTAACACTGCCCCCGTTAAATGTGGATTAAAACGCTCAAGCAACTGCATGGTAAACAGCGCATTTTTACGCAAATTAGCTAAATTTTCTGGCTGCTCATCGCTTAAAAACAATGCATTATAAATTTTAAGTTCATCTTCAATTTCTGTGTTTGATGGCAAGCCATTGTTGTCCACTGCGCCTAGTTGACGTCCGGCTTTCTTTTTTGCGTAGGCATAATCTGAAATGCCATCTTCAGCCATCATGCGGGCGGCAGACTGTGCAATCAGCTGCCTAAGTTGCTGTGAGTTATCTTTTGCCATGTTGATGTCACGATTGCCTTAAGATTTAATTGCACTAAATGTCATTAAACACTAGTTTGGATTCAACATTTTTGCAGCAGCATTTGGCGCAGGGAGAATTTGCTCAGGTTTAGCTGACGGTGGCTGACTAGATAAATTTGGGGTTGAAAAACCTTGATTAGGCGACCTTGGTGATAAAATAATTTCTGGTTGCAATAATTTTTGCGCTTGGCTTGCTTCCTCAACCATTGGAAGCAATGGAACTTCCAATTGAGGTGGCGGATTTTCATGATAAAAATACTCATTAATCGAATCTTCATCATCTGAGCGAATGCCTGTTGTTGGATCAATACTAATCAGGCTCACGCCATCAGGCACTTCATTTGCAACCTCTGGCACGCCACGCAAGGCTGTTGCCATGTATTTAATCCAAATTGGCAACGCTGCACCGCCACCAGTTTCATTTGAGCCCAACGAACGAGGTCTATCAAAACCCATCCACGCAACACCTACTTGTTTGGCGTTATAACCAGCAAACCAAGCATCTACGCTGTTATTAGTTGTCCCAGTTTTTCCTGCCAAATCATTGCGTCCTAGTCTTAATGCTTTCGTAGCCGTACCACGTCTAACTACATCCTGCATCATCGACGTCATTACAAAAGCATTCCGAGCATCTATTACACGCGGTGCACCATTTTTAGCTTTTTCAAACTTTGCTTGAAACACTACTCTGCCATTCGAATCAACAATTTTAGCAATTAAATTGGGCTTAACGCGATAACCACCATTTGCAAAGACAGCGTATGCACCCGCCATTTGCCATGGCGTTACAGAACCAGCGCCTAACGCCATGGTTAAATATGCAGGATGACGCTTTGCATCAAAACCAAAGCGCGTAATGTAATCTTGCGCATACCTAGCGCCTATAGATTCCAAAATACGGATGGACACCATATTTTTGGACTTAACTAACGCTTGGCGCATGCGAATTGGGCCATCATATGTCCCATCGTAGTTTTGTGGGTTCCATGCACCGTCACCCGTTTCACCTGCTGTATAAGTAAGTGGCGCATCCTCAACAATGCTAGCTGGCGTAAATCCTTTTTCTAAAGCCGCAGAGTACACAAAAGGCTTGAAGCTCGACCCAGGCTGGCGCCAAGCTTGCGTAACATGGTTAAATTTATTGCGATTAAAATCAAAACCTCCGACCAATGCTCTCACAGCCCCAGTGTCAGGATCTAACGCAACAAAAGCAGCTTCAACTTGCGGCAATTGCACAATTTGCCAACCGTTATTAGTTTTAGTCGAGACGTTTTTAAGTAAACGAATCACTGAGCCAATTTTTAGCAATCGCTTAGACTCATCTTTTTGATACATATTTTTTTGTACTAAAGCTAGACCAGCACCACTAATTTCTATACTTTCACCACTTTTAGTACGCGCTTCAATATATAGTTCTTTATTGTTCGCTATATTTTTGCTGGTATTTTTATTAGTGCCTTTATCTGCAATACCAATAACAACCGCCGGAATCATTCCACTAAACACTTCTATTTCATCTAACGCGTCATCAATGGCTTTACCTTGGTTAGTTGCATGCATGACGCTGTCATCCAATGTTCTTTCTGGACCACGATATGCATGACGGATATCGTATTCTAAAATACTATCGCGTACCGCAATGTTCGCTGCTTCTTGATTGCTTTTTCGAAGTGTTGTGTAGGCACTTAATCCGCTACTGTATATATCATCTTGATACTTTTGATACAGACTTTCGCGCACAATTTCTGCAGCGTATTCTGCAGACAAATCCCTAGATTGCTTAGACGCCTTAAACCTCAAGGGCATTGCTGAGGCAGATTGATAGCTCACTTCATCAATAAAACCATAACGAAACATATCGTGCAGAACTTCTTTTTGCCGAGTAATTGCCCGTTTGGGATTGACAAAAGGATTATAGCCAGATGGTGCTTTTGGTAAACCTGCCAGCAACGCAGTTTCCGCAAGATTAAGTTTTTCTAAAGGCTTGCCATAATAAACTTGTGAAGCTGCGGCAAAGCCATAAGCACGTTGACCCAAGTATATTTGGTTTATATAAAGCTCTAATATTTTTTCTTTGGTTAAACTGCGCTCTATTTTTAACGCTAATAAAGCTTCGTTAATCTTACGCTTAAAGTTACGCTCGCTTGATAAAAAGAAGTTACGCGCCACTTGCATAGTGATAGTACTTGCACCTTCTTTGTTTCCACCTTTCAAATTGGTAAAAGCGGCGCGCAACACGCCTTTAAAATCAACACCATGATGCTTATAAAACCGTCTATCTTCAATCGCAATGACTGCATCTTTCAATTTTTTCGGTACATCTTCAATTTTAATGTAGGCACGCCGCTCTTCGCCAAACTCACTAATTAGGTAACCATCTTCTGAATATACGCGTAACGGCAATTTCGGGCGGTAATCAGTAAGCGCTTCGAGCGAAGGAAGTGCTGGATAAATTACTGCCGCTGCAATAGCCACAAGCGCGGCTACTGAGAGCCCGCCAACCACTATCGTTAGTAAAACATAGTGCCACCATTTATTTGGAATCATGAAATTACATTCTTTAATTTGTATGTTCTTAGAGACTATTATAAATTGCTCTGTGAATCCTAAGCGAATTAAACTTTAAAAATATAGAAAAAAACAATAAATGTAGTGCAAATTCATCTTGTAAATAAAACAACAAATAGTCTAACAATCAGTGGCAAAATAAAAAATTGCTTTACAGGGTTTAAAGTTATTGCTAGGATTTAATGTAAATTATCAGAAATGTGCGTAACTATTTAACTTTGAAAGGGAATTTCATTTTGAAATTCAACTTTTTTACAGAATCAACCCCACCTTTAATCGGCATAGACATCAGTGCTAGTGCAATAAAAATGGTCGAGCTCGCCGATAACGGACGCGGTGGTTTTAAACTTGAAGGCTACTCAATGTCGCCTTTAAGCAAAGATGCAGTTGTTGATGGCAACATTAGTGACCTTGAAAAAGTTGTAGATGCAATGAAGCTGGCATGGAAGCTATTAGGTTCTCGTGAAAAGCGTGCAGCCCTTGCACTACCCGCGGCGGCAGTGATTAGTAAAAAAGTACTCATGGCAAAAGATTTGCGTGAAGAGGACATGGAGGCACAGGTTGAAGCTGAAGCCAATCAGTACATCCCATTTTCGTTAGATGAAGTTAATATCGATTTTCAAGTCATTGGTGATGCCCCCAATAACCCTGATGAGGTTGAAGTGCTTATTGCAGCATCGAGAAAAGAAAAAATTGAAGACCGCGTGGCTGCTGCTGAAGGCGCGGGACTAAAAGTAACAGTAATGGATGTAGAAACTTACGCTACAGAAGCTGCATATACACTGGTAGCAGCACAACTACCGAATTCTGGTCGCGAACAAACCGTAATGATTGTAGATATTGGTGCAGTCATGATGCACATTAATGTGCTACATGACAATAAATCCGTATATACGCGCGAACAAAGTTTTGGTGGAGGACAGTTAACTCAAGAAATTCAGCGTAGATTTGGTCTATCGATTGAAGAAGCTGAAATTGCAAAACGGAAAGGCGGTTTACCAGAAAGCTACGAAACTGAAGTTTTTCAGCCTTTCGTGCAATCACTTTCCATGGAGGTGGCTAGGGCACTTCAGTTCTTCACTAGCTCTACCCAGTTCAATAGAGTTGATCACATCGTATTAGCAGGCGGTTGTGCCTCGATACCTGCCATCGAAGTCACGGTTCAAGACCGCACGCAAGTAAATACAATTGTTGCCAATCCTTTTAACAGCATGTCGATTAGCGCTAGATTAAAACAACAACAAGCTGTCATTGATGCTCCAGCACTTCTTATTGCTTGCGGTCTTGCAATGAGAGGTTTAGAAATATGATACGTGTCAATCTATTACCTCATCGCCAAATTAAGCGGGAAGCTCGTCAGCGCCAATTTGGCTTAATGGTTGGCTTTGCTACTATCGCTGCAGCGGTGATTATCTTTATGGGTTGGACGTTTATTAACGGCAGAATTGATGCACAAACCGAACGTAATGGCCGCTTAGATTTAGCCATAGTCAAACTTGATAAAGAAATTGCTGATATTAAAGATTTAAAAGATCAAATCAGCGCAATGTTAGAGCGTAAGCAAGTGGTTGAGAATTTACAAACTAACCGTAGCCAAGCAGTAGTAGTTCTGGATGAACTAAGCCGTCAAATGTCTGATGGCATGTATTTAAAGACGATTAAACAACAGGGTAATGTGATTTCAATTGAAGGTGTAGCCGACACCAACGCACGCGTAGCTACTTTAGTTAGAAACCTTTCAGCTTCTCAGTGGATGGAGTCACCGAATTTAGTTGAAATTAAGTCGGTTGTTATTAACAGCTTAAAGCAAAATGCTTTTACCTTGACGGTTAACCTTAAAGTCGGAAATGTTGAAACCGAGGAATCATCTAAAAATAAATCTAAAGGTAACAGTAAACAATGAAATTAGATGACTTTAATAATATAGATTTTAAAAATGCAGGTAGTTTACCTTTACCTGTAAAAGCTGTACTTTTAGGTGCGGTTTTTTTATTGTTGCTTGGCTTGGGACATTATTTTTTATGGAGCCCTTCTCTTGACTCACTGGACACTGCTAAAGCTAAGGAACAGGAACTGCGTCAAGTTTTTTTAGATAAAAAAGCGCAATCTATTAATTTGCAAGGTTATAAAGAGCAGATGATAGAAATTGAAA
>JBDNJL010000069.1:0-3122 GCA_041687795.1 Methylotenera sp.
AAACGCGATTATAAGTACTAAAATTATTAAGGGCATAATGTGCTACAACTTTCTGACGTTGATGAACGTATAAGGTTTCTAGGTTTCTTACTATTAATAAGTATTATAAGAAATATCCGTTAATTTTTATATGATTACAACAAGCTGCAATTACAATAGCGTACAACAATTACTTTTATTATCAAAAAGTGGAATTTAAGCCAAGTGAATCATTTACGTTTTAAACGATTTTTATACGCAACTTGCATGTTATTTGTTGTTTCGCTTCAACCATGGTTCAATTTAATTACGCAGGCTCAAACGACTGAAGGTAATAAAAGTGCTTTAAGCATGCTGATTGACGGCGCTGACGATGAAGCTTTTTTACCACCTGATGTGGCATTTAAACTCACTTTAAACGCAGTTGCAGCAGATAAAATTCAAGCAGATTTTACAATTGCGCCAGGCCATTACTTGTATCGTGAGCGCATTAAATTCGTGGTGCAAAATAAAGCGGCTGTGATTGATAACGTTACTTTACCCAAAGGTGAAATTAAAGATGACCCAACGTTTGGCGAACAAGAAGTGTATCACCATGACTTAAACGCAATTATTTTACTAAGCAACATAACGAGTGATGAAGTTGTAATTGAAGCCACATATCAAGGTTGCAGCGAAAAAGGCTTGTGCTACGCACCTGTTAAAAAAATACTTAACGTTAATTTACAGACACATTTGTCGGCTAACGACTCAAGCAAAGTTGTACAAAAAAACAATGCTACTGCAAACGAAAATCCAGATGACACCACAGCTAATTTACTTAAAACTGGCAATATTTGGCTAATTATTGCTGGGTTTTTTGTAGCAGGTTTGTTGTTATCGCTCACGCCTTGCGTGTTGCCGATGATTCCTATTCTTTCTAGTATTATTGTCGGGAATCAAACGCACTCCACAAGCAAACTTCATAATTTTGGTTTAGCACTCGCTTACGTGCTTGGCATGGCGCTAAGCTATACGCTAGCTGGTATCGCGGCTGGACTTTCTGGTAACCTACTTAGCCAGTCTTTACAAAATCCTTGGGTGTTGGGCTCATCTGCTGTGGTGTTTGTATTACTAGCATTCTCAATGTTTGGCTTTTTTGAGCTTAAATTGCCACAGATATTTGAAACTAAAATTATCAATGCGAGTAATCAATTTAAAGGTGGTAAATTTTTGGGTGTATTCGTCATGGGCGCCCTTTCTGCCTTAATTGTCAGTCCCTGCATCGCTGCGCCACTAGCAGGCGCACTCATTTATATTGGTCAATCACAAAACGTTATTTTGGGCGGTGTGGCTTTATTTTCACTCTCCATCGGCATGGGCGTACCGTTATTACTGATTGGCGCATCCGCTGGGCAAATACTGCCTAAAACTGGCAATTGGATGAACGCCGTACGTAACTTTTTTGGTGTGCTAATGCTAGGCATGGCAATTTGGTTAATTTCACCAGTTATTCCGTTAAGCGTTAGTTTTGCACTCACTGCTGCTCTACTGATTATTACCGCTGTCTACATGAACGCGCTGGACAACTTATTAGTGCACGCGCATGGGCAACCCAATAAAGCAGCTAAATTTTGGAAAGGTGTCGCAGTAATCTTACTGGTGGTTGGCGTGGCGATATTAATCGGTGCGCTTTCTGGTGCAACGTCAATATTACAGCCCTTAAAAAATATTGTTTTCAACACCGCGCGGTTACAAAAAACTGAGTCCGCACTTAATTTTAAACGTGTAAAAAATATTGCGGCATTAGATGCAGAAATCACCTCTGCAAAAGGTAATTTAGTGATGTTAGATTTTTACGCTGACTGGTGCGTAGCTTGCAAGGAGCTAGAAAAATTTACCTTTAGTGATTCAAACGTACAAAGTTTATTAAAGGAAACTGTGCTCTTACAGGTCGATGTCACTGCCAATTCTGATGACGATAAAGCTCTGCTGAAACGCTTCGCGCTATACGGTCCGCCAGGTATTGTTTTTTTTGATGCGAATGGTCAAGAAATCAACTCCATTAAAACCGTAGGGTTTCAAAATGCGGCGCGTTTTTCTGCAACGCTTAATCAACGTAATAACCTTTAATTACACTACACTCTATAAAAAATCATGCTCAAAAAAATCTTACCTAACTTATACTTTTTCTTAGCCTACTTAATCACCGCAATGCTGTTTGGCTTTGCCATTTATTACTTTTTTTTAATGCCACAAAATGCACTTTTAAACGACAAAAATACAACGCAAAACCTTTCAACAAATATTTTTTTTGCGACAAATTTACCCAATGAGAATGGTGTAACCCAAGCGCTCAGTCAATACAAAGGCAAAATTATTGTGCTTAATTTTTGGGCAACGTGGTGTCCGCCGTGCCGTGAGGAAATGCCCGAACTTTCTGCGCTTCATACAAAGTTTAGCCAAAAAAATGTAGTGGTTTTAGGAATCGCGATTGATGAACTTGCTTTGATAAAGGAATTCGCCATACAAACGCCCGTAAGCTATCCGCTATTTGCCGCAGAGGACGAGGGTATGGCGATAGGTAGTAGCCTAGGTAACGATAAAGGTGTTTTGCCATATACCGTTATTATCGACAGCAACGGAAGATTGGTCAATAAGCATTTCGGGCGTATTACAGAAACGCTTTTAACTACTAATTTAATACCGCTTTTAAAGTAAATTTTGCTCACATTATTACAGCTAGTTAAATTTAGTTACAATATTAAAGGTGATGCAGGAAAGCTGCGCAAATTATCGCGCGTATTATCAAGAACTTAGCTTAAATTGTTAACCAGCTTACTGCATTTTTGACAAAGCTAAAAACAGAGTCTAGTAAGCTAAATTCGCCTATTTATACTAAATTAGCTAGACAAAACGCACTAACTTCGGCAAACTCGCATTTATGAGTTATCGTAGTTTTAAAGCAAATCCCGCGCAAAAGGTCCAATGTAATGACTAAATCTGTTTTAGTGTTGCATGGACCTAACCTTAATTTATTAGGGCTGCGAGAGCCTGCGCATTATGGTGACACCACACTTGCAGAGATTAATCAAAAGCTATTGAGCAAGGCGAAATCTGCGAAACTTGATTTAGAAGCCTATCAAAGTAACTCTGAAGCCGAT
>JBDNJL010000070.1:0-8553 GCA_041687795.1 Methylotenera sp.
AGTATCTAAATCAAACTTAAATATGGTCTTTTGGCTCGCTATTTCATGTAAATCTATTTCACTTTCTACCGCACCTAAATATGTCCAATATTCAAACACATGAATTTGTGTTTTGTCATTGAATCGATTGTGTTCGCGTATACCTATTTTGCCTGCAAACGGCCATGTTTTGAGCTTATTTGCCATCAATGCCTGTTGCAAACGCAAATAGTGCACAGCTAAGCTTTCTTTACCACAACACGCGCCTTTGCAGCGCTTAATTTGGCTAGCAAAACACGCGCCTTTGCCAGACTCTAAGCCTAATAATTTGGGACATAATTGATGCGCTTCGGCAATTTTTCGTAATGTTTCTACCGCTTGTCTTTTGGTTTTAAATGTACCAAATAGCTGGCTTAATAAATTTGGCGTAATAGCATCTTCACGCACCAATTCAAGTAATGGTAGCGACTCTGAATCTGGCTTTAGATACCAGCTACATAATTGCCGCTCATTACGTAATTGGCGATTATGAATCGGCATGCGGTCTTTAATTAATTTAGACTCTAAAAGTAAGGCGCTAAAATCGCCTGCTGTTTCTATCCATTCCACATGTTTAATTTCTTGCGAGATTCGCATTTCTTTTGTAGAGGCGTGGTCACTACTAAAATGCGAAAGTACACGTGCACGAATATTGATGCTTTTGCCAATATAAATGGGTAAGTTATTTTCACCATAAAATAGGTAAACACCTGGAGTTTCCGGCATGTCTTCTAATAAACTTGCATCTAAATGTGGCGGTAGCGTTGGTCCTAACATAAGCTGCTTGGTGGCTTTTAATAACGCAGCTTCACCTAGTTCTAAATTGGCGGAATTTAAGAAACTCAATATCGTTTCTACATCACCCATCGCCCGATGTCGCGCAATGGTGGTGATGTTGTGGCGCTGCATAATTGCATCTAAACCATGGCTTTTATGTTGCGGGTAAAGCAAACGGGAGAGCTTTACCGTGCACAATACTTTTTGCCGCAAAGTGATGCCGAGCCGTTTAAATTCCGCTTTAATAAAGCCGTGATCAAAACGTACATTGTGCGCAGCAAGCACACTGCCCTCTAAAAAAGCCAATAAGCTATCCGCCACTTGTTTAAATGTGGGCGCGTTAGCAACCATTTCATTATCAATACCAGTAAGTTGTTGAATGAACGCTGGAATCGGCTGTTCTGGATTAACTAAAGTTTGCCAGCGCGCCACTTCAATCCCGTTGTCAAAACGCACTAAGGCAATCTCGGTAATGCGGTCGCGAAGCGGCGTAGCACCTGTGGTTTCTAGGTCTAGATAAGTGATGGAAGGTAATAACAAAATAGCGGCTTATTTAAGTTAGCGATAGAACATCATATATATCATTAAACCAAAGTAGAGCAATGCAAAAAAACCTACTATCCAAAACACATTGAGTAAATTACGATTAATGGTGATTAATTGCGCTGCAATTAGCTTGAGTTGTTCTGCTTGATTTATTTCAACATTATTAGTGTCTGCTGTTTGTTTATTCATAATCGCCTTAAGAAAATAAAAAATATGTTTGTAAATAAATGTGTTTGTAAATAACGGTTAAGTTTAATTTTACAAAAAAAATATAGGCTATGCTTGCTTGTTTATAAGGCAAAACATTAAGTTTTTTTCTAATTTATAGCAAAATATATCTAATGTTGTCTAGTATCATTTACCGTGAGTGCATTTAAGCGATATAGTTTTAATATCTTTTTAAAAGTTACTTAAGCTGCGGTGATAATTTGCGCGCTACACATTACCATTTTTAATACTCAAGCTAAACTGCTCAAGTAAACAAGCCTTTTAATTTAACATCTAATGAGATGTATTGTGATTAAACTTAAACTATTCATTAGCCAATGGCTTGCCAGTGTTACACGCAAATTGCGCAATAACTTTTATTTATATTTAAGCGCAGTGCTCACTGCACTGGTTTTGCTCGATGCTAGCGTATTTCACATTGGTCAAAACTTGCGCGACCGTGCGTTTGATTTAGTGGTCAAAAACCGCATTCCAATGCTCATCACAAAAGCAGACCCTGATATTGTTATTGTAGATATTAATGAGGCATCATTGAGCGCACTGGCTGGCGATTACGGTCGCTGGCCTTGGCCGAGGCAAGTGTTTGGTGAATTTGTAGAAAATATTGAGGCGCAAAACCCTAAAGCCATTGTGTTTGATATTTTATTTAGCGACCCTGACGTATATAACCCAGATAGCGATGCATATTTTAACGAGGTAATCGCTAGCACAAATAATACCTATTTTCCGATGATACGATTATCAGAAGAAAGTGATCATTTAAGTCAAATCACGCCGAGCATGATTCAAGGTTTGCGACGCACACCTGATATAACCACTACCCAAACAACAGAAAAAACTATCGCAATTGTCCTACCGTTTTTTGATGCCGTTAAAAACTCTAAACGCTTAGGCACTAATAACATTTATCAAGATGCAGATGGCATTGTGCGCGAATACTCACTTTGGCGCGATGAAAGTGGTTGGCGCATTCCTGCATTACCATTAATCGTGGGTAATTTAGCATCAACCAGCACCAAAACATTACCGCTAGACATGCTCATTAACTGGCGTGGCAAACCGTTTAGTTACCAATATGCAAGTTTTAGCGATGTTTATAAAGACATGGCAAGTAAAGTTAAAACGCGCCCTACCGACGAGTTTACTAACAAAATTGTAATTATCGGCTCAACAGCCCCTTCATTATTTGACGTAAAAGCCACCGCTATTGCTAAAGCCCACCCAGGCGTAGAGATTTTAGCAACAGCCATTGATAACGTAAAACATCGTGACTATTTAAAAGTATGGCGCGGCAAAACGCCCTATATTTTAATGAGCTTGCTATTAGTTTGGCTCACTGCGTTTGCTTTTTACCAAAATATTGATCGCGATAAACTAATTAAAATATTTGGTAGTAGTCAGATAGGCTTATTAGCGCTGTCTTATCTTGTGATTAACTTTACCAATACTTATCTAGATATTACAGGACCAATTACTTGGGCGATTCTATATTTCTCTGTGGCGAAAATTTACGCACTTGCTAACGAACGCGCGATGCAACGTATTTTAGCCAGTGATGTTGCTTCTGGCAAAAGAGGCGCAAGTGTTTTACTCATGCCAATTAGCGTTGAGAGTGAAGAATCACTAAGTGACAACATGCTTAAAAAATTACAGCAAAGCTTTCAACAACATTGCCATCAACCATCGACTGTTGATATTCTAAAAGGCACACAAAGCGGCATTTGGGGGTTATTTAGCGATATTATTACTGTAACTTGGGCGTTTGATTCAGCTGATGCGACCCAAACTAGCAAAGTAAAAGCGGACGCAGAACAACTTGGCTTGCAAAGCAAAGCAATAATACAGAGCTTGGGTATGCCAAATAACACCAGTGTGCGTTACGTGCATCATATTGGCCATATTGGACATGAAGACTCATTAAACAACGATCCTGCTAAAGGTCAATCTAGCGAGTTAAGTAGCCAATGGCGTGGTTTATTTGCACAAGCAATTTTGAAATTAGATGTACTCGAAAGAAACGTGCAAGATAGTAATTCAGTGTAATAAACAAAAAATTAAAGTGAGTAATCTTAAAAGTGAGCAATCTTAAATGAACCTATTAAATAAGCTAAAAATAGCTGGCAGTATTGCACTAATATTTGGCGCTGGGTTTGCCACAGCGGCAGAAACTGGCAGCGCCTTAAAAAAAGACAATATGCGCTTTGAACCCTACGCAGATGCCAAAGTGACAGGCACATTTAGCCGTGGTGAAAGCTTACAAATCATTAAAAAACAAGGTGCTTGGCTACAGATAAAAACCAAAAAAAACACAGGCTGGGTACGTTTATTATCAGTCAAGCGGGGTGCTAGTGCCGCCAGTACTGGCTCTAATATTGCAACTTTAGCCAATGGTCGTGCAGGTACGGGTCAGGTAGTTTCTACTACAGGTATTCGTGGATTAAACGAGCAAGAATTAAAAGCTGCAAAATTTAATGAAACTGAAGTAAAAACCTTAGAGAGTTATACGCAAACTGCCGCACAAGGTCAGCAGTTTGCTAGCGCTGGCAGTTTGAAAGCCATCTCTTTTACGACAATAAAATCGCCACAGACCAATTCAGCGAGAGCGGCAAAATGATTAAATTAAACCTCGCAAAAAACACTTTGCTTATTAGCCTTTTGATGAGCGTTAGTGCTCATACTTTTGCTTTTGATTTTCAAGGTGCACTTAAAGATGCAGCAAAAGAAGCTGTAAAAAAGCAAATTGACCTAAGCGGAAACAATACGAATAACACTAGCGACACCGAGAAGCCAGCGAGTGATGCAAAAATTACGGATTTAAGCAAAGCTGAGCCGCCTATATTTAACTGGCAAAACCCAAGTATTGATGAAGAAATTTTACTAGGTCGTGAAATTACTGGTAATTTACTTGGCGCAGCGCCATTAGTTAAAGATTCCGCACTACAAAATTATATAAACTCAGTAGGCCGTTGGGTTGCATCACAATCAGACCGTGCAGATTTACCTTGGCATTTTGGCGTTATTGAAAGCGACGATTTAAACGCTTTTGCCGCACCAGGTGGCTTTGTGTTGATCACCAAAGGCTTATACAAAAAAATGACTAATGAAGCGCAGCTTGCTGGCGTATTAGGTCATGAAATTGGCCACATTGTTAAAAAACATCAACTTAAAGTATTACAAAAACAACAATTACTCAATATTGGCTCGAATTTTTTAAGTGATAAATACGCAAAAGACAATAAATTAGTCAGTAGCGCGATTGGTAGTGGTGCTGAAATTAGTGCGCGCAGTTTGGACAAAACAGCTGAATACGAAGCGGATAGATTGGGCATAACCTTTGCAACACGAGCAGGTTACGAACCATACGGCTTAGTTGATGTGCTACAAACGCTAAGCCAAACAAGTGTGAACGACGGCAGCGTTGCCTTGCTTTTTAAAACGCACCCACATCCAGATGAGCGGCTAGCGAGGTTGGGTGATGCCGTTGGTAACAAACTAGACAATGTAAAAAATGGGCAAACTTTAGAGAAACGGTTTTATAAACTTAGAAACTAATATTTTAAGCGGAATTGCAGCTTATGCGGCATCGCTTTTAAAATGTGTCCATAAAAAACCGTTAAGTTTATTTGTTTGGACAAGTTGAGTAATTGGGCTTAACACTACTTTAGCCGTGCAATAATTTTTATGGTTTATTCTTTTGTTATCGCTGCCACTCATTTTGCTCAGTGCCACCCGTCACACCAGCAGTTAACGAAAAGCGCATGGCATCCTCCATTCCCATATCCACTGGGGTAACAGAATTACTCGGCACTAATACAGCAAAGCCACCAATCCCGTAGCTCATTGGAATATAAACTAATAAGCTATCTTGCTGATTGAATCCTTGCGGCATTAATGACATATCGGTTTGCGTAACCAAGCCAATTATCTGCTTATTTTCACCCAAATTAATGGCGACTACTTGCTCAAAGTCTTTCTTTTTTTCTAGTGAAAAGAAATCAAGTAAATCTCTAATTGATAAATAGACCGATTTAAATAACGGCAATCGATGCATAAAGCGGTCAAATACTGACAATAGCTGCTTTGCAATAACAGTTTGCATCATCAAGCCTACAAAAAATGCAACTAATAAGCCAGCCACAACCCCCATGCCTGGCTTGTAAAATGCATCTGAAATGACCGTACTTATCATGCCGCCTAAAAATGACTCAGTTGTTATCACAAACCAGTACAACAAATACAGCGTGAGTATGGCAGGTAGCAATGTGATAAAGCCTGTTAAAGTGTATTTATAAATAGCACGCACAATATGCTTCCTTATCTAAAATTTGATTTGTAATCACTCTGATGGTGTATTTAATACTTACACCAAATCCCGTTCGCGTAATTCCGCCTTAATATACGCGTAATAAATAGGCGCAGCTACAATACCAGCTAAACCAAATACCGCCTCCATCAATATCATGGCAATCAGTAGCTCCCATGCATACGCCCTAATTTGCCCGCCAATTATCCGTGCATTTAAAAAATATTCTAGTTTATGAATAAGCACTAAATACAGTAGCGAGCCGAGCGCCACGCCAACCGAGTGACTTAAACTTAGTACGACAATCACCGTATTAGAAATTAAATTACCCAATACTGGAATCAGCCCCACCACAAATGTAATGGCGATCATTGTTTTTACAAGCGGTAGATGCACACCCATCATTGGTAAAATAACTGCCAAATAAATACCTGTGAATAATGCGTTAATCGCGGCAATGCGAAGTTGCGCAAATACAATACGTCTAAATGCATCACTCAACAAGCTAGTTCGGCCAATCATAGCGCAAGCGAAAGGTTTAAAGTCAGTTATTACAACCGCATCTCGCAACGCTATCATTCCACCAATAATCATACCTAAAAGAATATGTGCTGTGGCACGTCCTGCCTCTTTACCAACACCTTGTAGTTGAGCAGCATGGTTGCGTAGCCATATTGTGGCCTCTTCTTTAAAAGTCATCGCATCTGCTGGCAAATAGGCATATAGCCAATATGGCAAAGTTTTGCGCGAATCTTCAATAATTTGCGCCATTTTGGCGAGTAATAAGGTGATGCTGCCAGCGTCTGAACGAAAAAACGCGACTAACCCAGCGACTGCAAGCGCTAACAAGCTAATCACAACGACGACTAAAATACCTACTGCCCACAATTTAGAACGGTTAGAAGGCTGTTTAGTGGGAAATCGCCTTGCAATCACTGGTGTAATAATATGGACTAATTCAAACACTAATAGGCCAGCCAATAACGCTGGTAATAAACTAAATTGCAATATAAAAACGAGGGCCAAGCCCATTATCAGCCATGATGCTTTTTCATACGTGGTTGGTTTTGCAGATGAAAATAATCCAGAGATTTGGGTCATAATTTTTATGTTGTAAGTGTGAGTCTAAATTTAAATACTAGTATTTAAAAACTAATAAGGAGAAGAAAAGCGCCCAGTAAAACCTATAACTTCTTCTGCAGGCAGCATAATCAATAATTCTATCTCTGTTTTAAATGCCTTGTTGATGATACTACCATTACATTTAGCTAAGGCATGAGTTAGGGCATCCATTTGTTTATACTGAATTTTTAAATGCACTTGCTGCATTTCAACATAAGGCGCTGTTTTAGCCGCATCTAAAGCCATTTTAGCGGTGCTACCATAGGCTCTCGCTAGGCCGCCAGTGCCTAAATTAACGCCACCGTAATAGCGAATAACGCCGATACAAACATTTATTAAATCACGGCCTTCTAGCAGCTTTAAAATTGGCATGCCCGCAGTACCAGATGGCTCTCCTGCATCTGAAAAGCGTTGAACAATACCGTTAGAAGTCTTGACTCTAAACGCGTAGGCTAAATGATGTGCATTGTGATGTTGCGCCAAAAGTGCTCTTAAAGTAGCGCTTACAGCATGCTCATCTTCTGCATAAAATGCGCCAGCGTTAAAACGTGATTTCGTAATGGTTTGTTCTGCAAACCCTGTACTTGTTAAAATCTGCAATCAGCTTAATCCAATAATATTGCCATCAGCATTGACGCCAATGTGGTCACTCGCAGGCACTTTAGGCAAACCTGGCATCGTCATCATGTCGCCACACACCGCTACAATAAATTCTGCCCCACGCGATAATCGTAGCTCACGCACTTGCAACACATGGCCAATTGGCGCACCACGTAATTTAGGATCTGATGAAAATGAGTATTGTGTCTTAGCGATACAGACAGGAAAGTGGCGGTAGTTTTTTTCCAACATAGTGAGGCTAGCCAATGCTGCTTGAGACAATTCCACACTGTTTGCACCGTAAATTTTATGTGCGATTATTTCAATTTTTTCTAAAATAGAGGCTTCGTTTTGATACAAATATTTAAAATTATTTTTTATAATATTGACGTTATTTAATGGCTTATTTAATATACTTAATACTTTCTCTGCAAGACTCAACGCACCTTTTCCACCCTGCGCCCAGTGTTTGCACAACACTGCCTGCAAACCAAGCTTAGTCACTTCTGTTTGCAATACATCAATCTCAGCTTCAGTGTCACTCGCAAAGTGATTAATTGCCACCACTACTTGCAAACCAAAATGCTCGGTTAAATTAGTAATGTGTTTTTGCAAATTCGCCATGCCAACCTGCAAAGCATTTAAGTTTTCTGTGTTTAAATCAGCAACTTCAACACCGCCATGATATTTAAGCGCTCGTACTGTTGCTACCAACACTACTAAATCTGGCTGTATGTCCATTTTGCGGCATTTAATGTCAATAAATTTTTCCGCACCTAGGTCTGCACCAAAGCCTGCTTCTGTGACCACTATATCTGCCAACTTTAAGGCATTGCTTGTCGCCATCACAGAGTTGCAGCCATGCGCAATTTTGGCAAATGGTCCACCATGCAAAATCGCTGGGGTATGTTCTAGGGTTTGCACTAAGTTGGGTTGAAAAGCATTTTTAAGTAATGCAG
>JBDNJL010000071.1:0-10606 GCA_041687795.1 Methylotenera sp.
GAATACACCGCTGACATTATTAAATAATCTAACGCCTAGCCAATTTTTGAGTGAGTATTGGCAAAAAAAACCATTGCTGATTAAAGCTGCAATGCCTAATTTTTCTGGCTTATTAACCCCTAATGAATTAGCAGGTTTAGCGTGTGAAGATGCAGTACAGTCGCGGCTTATCATGCAAAAAGGTCAAAAATGGCGCTTACAACAAGGGCCATTTGATGATGAAGACTTTGCTAATTTACCTGAAAAAAATTGGACATTATTAGTACAAAGTGTGAACCATCACTTACCTGAAGCGGCAAACCTACTGTCAATGTTTGATTTTATTCCACATGCGCGGTTGGATGATTTGATGGTGAGCTACGCGCCAGATGGCGGCGGCGTTGGGCCGCACTTTGACTCGTATGATGTATTTTTACTGCAAGGCAGCGGCAAGCGTTTATGGCGCGTGAGTAGCCAGCAAGATTTAACTTTAGTTAAAGGTGCACCGCTACGTATTTTGCAACATTTTAGTGCTGAGCAAGAGTGGTTATTAGAAGCGGGCGATATGCTCTATTTGCCACCGCATATTGCGCATTGGGGCGTTGCGGTGGGTGATGATTGCATGACATATTCGATTGGATTTAGAGCACCAAAGCATCAAGAACTTGCCAGCGAATTTTTAAATTATATGCAAGATAAAGTGAAGCTCGATGGCATGTATGCCGATGCAGATTTAACTTTGCAAAATCATCCAGCAGAAATAAGTAGCGCGATGACGACAAAAGTAAACGCGGTATTGGCGCAAATAAAATGGAATGTGCAAGATGTTGAACAATTTTTAGGCATGTATATTTCAGAACCTAATCAAGAAGTTATTTTTGAGCCACCTAAAAAATTAAACTTAACGGTTTTTGATAGACACATTGCTGAACAAGGGATTGCGCTCGATTTAAAAAGCCAAATGTTATTTTTACAGCAGTCTGATCAAACTCAGTTTTTTGTGAACGGTGAAACGATCTGTTTTAATGGCAAGAATGCAGAACTACTTAAAAATTTAGCGGATAAACGCACACTTGCTCCGCAAAAAATTGATGATGTAGTCCTGTTAAAACAGCTATTGGATTGGTACTCTTTAGGTTATTTAAGTTTTGACCGTTAAATCATATGCACCGAAAGGAATTTGCAAATGTCTGACATAAACAACAAATTAGTGCAAAACCAAATTCTGTTCGGTGAAAAGCTTTATGCAGAAGCGATTAATAAAGTGCTTGCAAATGCAGCAAATACGCTTCGTATTTTTGACCAAGATTTAAGCCGTGGTGATTTTGCTAGCTTGGAAAAATATGAATTATTAAGAGATTTTTTGAGTAAGAATATCGCTTCAAAACTCACCATTATTTTACAAGACACCCATTATTTAGTAGAGAAATGTCCGAGACTTTTTGGTTTACTAGAAATTTATGGCCACAAAATAACGGTGTATGAAACGAACGAAACCGCAAAACATGCTAAAGATTGTTTTATGCTTGCTGATAGCGAACACTACATTAAGCGCATTCATAGAGATCAAGCACGGTTTAAATATGCGCTTAACGATGAAACCAGCGTAGCACAACTGAGTATTCGTTTTGAGGAGTTATTAGAAACAACACAACATGCATTGGCTGTGACCAAACTAGGCCTGTGAAATTAAACTAACAAGGATTTTGCATGACGTATTTTAGCAAATTAATTTATGTTGTTTGCACGCTCTTACTCGCAACACCTATGGGGCTAAGCGCTACTACCGAGTTTAAAATTATCACTCTGCAATATCGCTTTGCTGAAGATTTAGTGCCTATTATTCAACCACTTGTAGGTGCTGACGGAAGCGTAACTGGCATTCAAAACCAGCTACTGATTCGCTCGCGGAGCGATAAAATGGCAAATATCGAGCAAATTGTGAGCACACTAGACGTAGAGCGAAAAAACTTAAAAATTACTGTGAGACGTCAAAGTAGTTTGAATAGCGCTTCTGATGGAGTAATAGTAAACGGTCGTAGGCGAATAGGTAATGTAGAAATTGGTACGCGCCGCTTTCCAAACAACGCGACTGATAGTGTGCAAATTGGCATTGAAAACAGTCAAATAAATTCACAGAGCAACAGCAATCAATTTATTAACGTGATTGATGGTGAGCGTGCATTCATTCGCGTTGGGCAATCAGTACCATTTACCCAACAATGGGTAATATTGACAAATAGATATATTAATGCACAAAAAACCACTGAGTTTGTAGATGTATCTACTGGTTTTGCAGTTCGCCCACGTAGCATTGGCAACCAAGTGGAAGTAGAAATCACACCTAGAATTGCCAAGCTCAATCAAAGTGGATTTATCGACTTTGAAGAGCTCACGACCGTTGTGCGTGTGAGTAAAGGTGAGTGGTTGGATATTGGTGGAATTATGCAACAAAAGGATGAAGTCAGTCGCGCAATTTTAAGCAGGCAAAATTGCAACTTAAATGAAGGCAGCAGCCTTTCTATTCGTGTGGAATAGGCGTTTATGTGGATTTATACATATTTTTAGTGAAAAACATACATTTTTTTGAACTATTGTGTTGTAAGCGTATAAAAACAGTAGTTTTTTTAATAATAACTGGTAGAATTTGTAGCACTCGGTAAAGCAAAAGACTTTTTGTTGTTTGCGTTAACGAAAAAAGTTTTTAACTAAATATCATCATCTATCTCTAAGGAATAAAAATGACACGTTCTGCTCTAATTGCTGCACTATTAGCTCTTGCTTTAACTGCTTGTGGCGACAAAGCTGCTGAAGAAGCTGCTCCTGCTGAAATGCCAGCTGAAGAAGCTCCTGCTGAAATGCCAGCTGAAGCTGCTCCTGCTGAAATGCCAGCTGAAGAAGCTCCTGCTGAAGCAACACCAGCTAATTAATTAGCTTTTAGCTTAGCTAAAAAGCCGACTTTTAGTCGGCTTTTTATTATTTAAATTTTAGTTTTATTAAAAGTAAAGCATTGCAAATTATATCTATTGACTAAGATGTCGCCAATCAAACCCGAGTGTTTGGTCTGCCAACCCCACCCAGTTTAGTTCGCAGTTTAACGCACCACTCAAAGCTTTTTGAGCAAGTAATGGCGTGTTGTTTTTTGCACTTAAATGCGCGGCAATAATATGCTGCAACTTACTATTGTCCAACTTAGCTAATATATTGGCTGCATCTGCATTTTCTAAATGGCCTAAATCACCGCCGACGCGTTTTTTCAGCGACCAACTGTATGGTCCAGTATTCAGCATACTTGCATCGTGGTTACATTCCAACACAAGTGCATCACACTTACTAAGCGTAGCTTCAATATGCGGCGTAGTCCGCCCAACGTCGGTGAGCACTCCTAGCCGTTTTGCACCATTTGAAAAAACACATTGAATAGGCTCGCGCGCGTCGTGCGGCACTGGATAAGGTTGTATATGAATATCATTAATTGAAAATGCAGTATGACTATCTAAAATATTCAGTTTTAATTTATGTTGGCTTGGTAAATATCTATCTACCATTCTAAACGTTCCGTAGCTAAGCCACACTGGCACGTTATATTTTGCAGCAAACTTAAAAGCACCACCCGCATGATCATCATGTTCATGCGTAATCACAATGGCGGTTAAATCCTCTGGGCTAAGATTTAATCTTAACAGCCTTGTGACCGTTTCTTTAATGCCAAAACCACAATCCAACATTACCCGCGTGTTATTGGCTTCAACCACCAGCGCATTACCTGCACTGCCGCTACCTAAGGATGCGAAGCGCAAACTTAATACCTTTTATTTTAACTGCTCAAACATAAGCGCAATAATTCTATTGGCAGTGGTTGTGCGAACACGAGCACCTTCTTTGTCAATAACGGTAATTTCTGCTTTATCATTTTCGCCATCGGCCACTTTAATGCGGTACTGTTTTGCTGGGTTTGTTTTTTGTTTATCATCCGTACCCCAGAATTTTAAGCTATCCATAATACTTTTATCTTCTTTTTGGCTTTCTGTTTTTACCTCTTTTTCGTCGTCACCACCCCAGAATTTTAAGGTTTCAAATAAACCCTTCTTTTTCTTAGGTGTATCGTCAATATCTACATCAGCATAGCGGACATAAAATAAACCGTTTGAGCGGTCTTTATCTTCAATAACAAAGCCAATAATATCTAGTGACAAACCAACACGACGCCATGCTCGGTCAAACGAGTCGCTTAATATTAAGCGTGCACTGCCGTCCTTCTCTTTAATCACCTCTGCGCGCTTAGCGATTTGTGCCTCACCAATGATAGATTTTGAGCGTTGTTCTTCTACGCCTAACTTCACCATCAAGCGGCGCAATAACTCCGCATCCAATTCTGCGTCAAATGCAGATCGCTCTGGTTGTTTTTCTGATTCTGCTTTATAGCCCGTTTCTATTACACCTAATTGCGTTTGAATACGATTTTTACCATCATCGGGCGCACCAGTAACAGAACGATGCGTCATATAAATTTCAGTAGTGCCTTTTTCTTCACCGCGGTCTAAACGTGTGCGGAATTTTTTCTTATCAGCAAAGCCAGATAGTTTATCTAGCCATTTATCGAATTTATTTAACACGCCGATTTTTTCATCTTTTTTAATTTTATCGGCATCAATCCACTCAGTTTCCATTACACCTAGCTGAGGATTTTCAACGCGTACAGCAAAACCTTGATCTATCCAAAACTCACGAATTACTGGCCATACTTTTTCAGCTGGTGCATCTACCACTAACCATTGCTGAGCACCAGCTTTTACTAAGCGCACGCCTTCAGGTGTCGTTAATACTTTTTCAACACCAACTTCTTGTGTTTCTTGTGCTTGCGCATAACTAGAGTAACTTGTGCTGCCCGGAATAGAGTAAGCATCACTGGTTGGGCTCGCGGTTAAGTCTGGCGGCACCTCTAAAGGACGTGCACGACCAGCACCCTTGTAATCTGAAGTATTGTCAATAAACGGAATAGTATCGCAACTTACTAAGCTAAGGACTAAAGCTGTGCACACGCCTATTTTAGTAACATTTTTTGCGTTAAATCGTTGCTTATTTATTGCTGATTTAGTGTGGGTTTTTTTCATTCAGACCTCTTGAAATTTATGCTATATAAGCTTTGAAGTGTCGTTAAAATATAGCTTAAAACTTTTTTCAAACATTAATGTATATCTACAAAATATCTGCTTGTTTAGAAGCGTTAAGCAGTGCCTCATGAAACTGTGCAGACAGATTAACCAATGGCAATCTTATACCTGATTGCACAAAACCCATTTGTTGCAACAACCATTTCACTGGAATTGGGTTTGCTTCAATAAATAATTTTTGATGTAAGCCAAATAGTTTTGCATTAATATTACGCGCTGAAACTGCATCCCCTTGCAAAGCTACCATGCACATATCGTGCATCAACTTTGGCGCTACATTGGCGGTGACGGAAATCGCGCCTTTTGCGCCTAATAATATTAAGCTCATTGCAGTTGCGTCGTCGCCGCTATATATCGCAAAATCTTTTGGCGCGCGTAATAGCAAATCTGTTCCGCGCTCTATGCCACCAGTAGCGTCTTTAATACCTACAATATTCGGGTGGACGGCTAAGCTAATGACCGTATCATTGGCAGTATCGCAACCCGTACGACTTGGCACATTGTATAAAATTTGCGGGATATTGACAGCATCTGCCACCGCTTTAAAATGTTGATACAAACCCGCTTGCGTTGGCTTATTGTAATAAGGCGCCACTAACAAACACGCATCTGCACCTAGTTCTTTTGCTTTTTGTGTAAGGTTTATGGCTTCTTTTGTAGAGTTTGCGCCAGTACCTGCTATAACAGGCAAGCGACCATTTACTTGGCGCACCGCGGTTTGAATCAACAAGCAATGCTCATCAAAATCAACTGTGGGCGACTCTCCAGTAGTGCCAACAATGACAATACCATCTGAGCCTTGCTCAATGTGAAACTCTATCAGCCGATTTAACGCTGGAATATCTAACCCGCCATCTTCAAGCATGGGGGTGACAATTGCGACTAAGCTACCTTGCAACATAGCAAACCTAAACGATAAATGATTGTGCCATTTTAACTTAAAAGCTCATGCTTTTGATTCAAATAGCTTGTATTTTAATGCGCTTTGCACATTGAAGGGCAATATCACAAATTTGATACCTTTTTTACACTTATATTTAGTGTTACTTTATGTAAAACTTAACGGTTTTTTGCAGACACATTTTGATATTACTCAATCTATAAATAAGCCGAGGTTAGCGCACAGCTTTGTGAGCCATAACAACTAAACGCGTTATAATTACAGTATTGTTTTCAAGTATTTAACATCTTTAATCATGAGTGTTGATTTTTATCTAATAAACCAAATTGATGCGATTTTGCCGCAAACGCAGTGCACACAATGCGGCTACCAAGGTTGTATGCCTTATGCCACAGCTATCGCCGAAGGTGTTGCCGATATCAATCAATGCCCTCCAGGTGGCGATGCTGGTGTACGAGCCTTAGCGAGTTTATTAAAAATAGATTACAAACCAATTAATCCAGCGTTCGGTGTTACTAAGCCTAAAGCAGTGGCGACAATTGATGAAGCTACTTGTATCGGCTGCACTTTATGTATTCAAGCATGCCCTGTAGATGCAATTTTGGGTGCGTCAAAACAAATGCACACGATTATTACTACTGAATGCACAGGTTGCGAATTATGCTTAGCGCCCTGTCCTGTGGACTGCATTATTATGTTGCCCTTTGCTGATTCAAAAGTAGATACTAAAGAGTACGCAAATTTAGCGCGCGAGCGCTACAATACGAGGCTTGCACGAATTAAACGAGAAACAACAGAGCAGGCGCAAAAGCATGCAAAGCGCATGCAAGCTAACAATACTAAATTGCCGGTTATAAAAAAACTATTCACACTGCTCCACAAATGACTAAACAAGCAGCAATCGCCGCTGCAATTGCTCTTGTTAAGGCAGAAAAATTAGCTGTAACAGAGCACTCGCATAGCCATAAGACAGTGAAAATATGAACGCAGAAAAACGCTATGAAATTTTTAAACGCTTAAGTGTCGCAATCACCAATCCATCTACCGAGCTTGAACATAACAGCACTTTTGAGCTGTTAATTGCCGTTATTTTATCAGCACAGTCTACGGATAGAGGTGTGAATATTGCCACTAGAAAACTATATGCTGTGGCAAATTCTCCCGAAAAAATTTATGCGCTAGGTTTAAATGGCTTAGAGTTTTACATAAAAACCATCGGTTTATATCACGCCAAAGCTAAAAACGTATTAGCAACTTGTTACCAGCTAATGACACAACATCAATCGCAAGTTCCAAATAGTCGTGCTGCGCTTGAAGCATTAGCTGGTGTGGGTAGAAAAACAGCAAATGTGATTTTAAACACCGCATTTGGCGAGCCAACGATTGCGGTGGATACGCATTTATTTAGGCTGGCAAACCGCATTAAACTTGCTACAGGTAAAACCGTGCTGGAAGTTGAAATGAAGTATCTCAAGACGATTCCAAAAGAGTTTATGAAAGATGCTCATCATTTACTTATTTTACATGGCCGTTACACTTGTACCGCGCGTAGCCCTAAATGTAGCGAATGTTGTATTATAGATTTGTGCGAATATGGTGATAAAAACTTTACGCATCAAATTGATAGCGCTCAAAAAATATCTGCTCGTAAAACAGCGTTAAGTTCTGGTGCAAAAATACCCAAACCAAGCAATAGAACATTAAAAAACACTAAACTAAAGGTCATGCCATGAAAGTAGCGACTAGCCTAGTACTTGGTAGCCGTGCTGCGCCAAAACTCGCCACGCAAGCCGTCACCCAAGCAATGCAAAAAGCTGACATTGGCGTTGCAAATAGTGTATTTTTATTACTCACTTCGGAATTTGCCAATGACCCTGACCCTAGCATTAGAGCTGCTGCCAAGGCCGCTCAATGCACGCAAGTCATGGGCTGTTCTGCCACTGGTATTTTTACAGAAGAAGATTGGGTGCTAGACTCACCCGCTGTAGCTGCTATGGTTTTTGGCGATGATGTGCATTTACACACTGGTAAAAATGTACTACAAAACAATGCGTACACTCAGCCTTGGCTTACACTCACAGCACCCAACGCGATTAATAGCACATGGCTAAACAATGGGAGCCCACGCTATGGCGGCGTATCCGGTGACGCCACTGGCCAAGGACCATTTTCAGTGTGGCAAAATGCTAAAGGTGAAGTTTCAGGCTATGTGGACGCCTTTTTTACGGGCGTAAAAATGGCAACAAAACCATCACATGGCTTACAGTTACTCACTACGCCACAATGTATTGTAGAAGTGAATGGTTACGACGTGGTAACACTCTCTTCTAACGAGCCTTCAGATCTAGAGTGGCTAATGCAAGAAAAACTACATTTAAAAAATGTGCGTCCGCCATTAATCAAGTTACAAAAAGCTTGGCAATTACATTGTAGTGAACTAAAAAAGCCAATTACCACAGCCATACCTTTACATTTAATGATGGCCGTATATGCAGATTCAGCCGAAGCGATTTTGCAGGGTAATTACCAACAAGCAAACTTAATTGGCATTAACGAGACTAATAATATCATTACTTTGGCACAGCCATTACAAGCTGGGCAATTTATCAGCTGGGCCTTACGTAGCCAAGCGGTGGCAGAGGCAGATTTGATGTTGGTAAGCACGCAGCTAGCTGAAGAACTAGTTAGCCAGCCAGATTTCGGTATTTTATTTTCTTGTCTAGGGCGTGGTCCATATTTTTATGACGGCATTGATAAAGACTTAAAAGTGCTCACACATCAATTTCCAAAAATGCCGTTGATTGGTTTTTATGGTAATGGTGAAATTTCTTGCTTAAATTCGGTGAATCAATTATTACCTTATTCGGCTGTTTTGAGTTTATTTTCTGCATTAGCTAATGAATAAAAATGAGTTTATACAACCCAACTAAAGACCAAGTGCGTCAATTTTTCTTTGACACTTGGGCAAAGTTTAAGCAGCATGCAAGCTTGTCTGATTTAGAAAAAATTGCGCTAGATGTGATGCAAATGCATCCTGAATATCATGCTGTACTTGATTCACCAGAACGTTATATTAATCAGCAATACTTTCCTGAAATGGGAGAAACAAATCCTTTTTTACACATGAGTTTACATTTATCTGTGATTGAACAAGTAACAATTAACCAACCGATAGGCATCTCTGCCGTCTATGGTAAATTAAGCATAAAGCATAATGATGTGCACACTGCACAGCATGACTTGCTAGAATGTTTAGCGGAAACGATTTGGCAATCTCAACGTAACAGTGTGCCACTCAATAGTGCACAATATTTACAACTATTGAACCAAAAAGTCTAAAATGGTATTACAGAAGGAGTATTTGATGGCAGAGAATGTAAACGACTGGCTAAACGAGCACGGAGACTATCTGTATCGTTTTGCCTTAGCAAGATTACGTGACTCACATCAGGCGGAAGACGCGGTACAAGAAACCATGTTGGCTGCTATTAAAAACAATAGTTTTGAAGGGCAATCATCTGCACGTACATGGCTCACCGGCATACTCAAACATAAAATTATTGACATGCAACGTAAACAAATCCGTGAACAGCCCGTATCTGACTTGGTTGATTTAGAGGCTGATGACACAACTATGGATGACTTTTTTAATGAGCATGGCCATTGGTTAGAAAGGCCTAAAGAGTGGGACAAGCCCGACAGTGCACTAGAGCAAAAACAGTTTTTATCTTCACTAAGTGCATGTTTAGATAAACTGCCAGCTAAATTAAAAGTCTTGTTTATGATGCGTGATGTGCATGAAATCGAAAATGAAAAAATATGTAAGGATTTAGAAATTACTCCGACGAATGCTTGGGTGATGTTATATAGAGCCCGTATGGGATTAAGAAAATGTCTCGAATTGAACTGGGCGACCAGATAAATTGGCAAATAAATTAAATTGGACAGTAAGTTAAAAAAGTGAAATTCATGCTTACATGTAGACAGACTAGCCAATTAATTTCGGAGTCATTAGATCGCCCTTTGCCTTTTTCTGATCGCATAAAGATTAAGTTTCACTTGTTTCTTTGTGCTGCATGCAATCGCTTTAATATTCAAATTAGGCAATTATGTGTAGCGGTAAAAATGCTAACTCGAGATACTGAAGATGACGACTCTATAGTGCTTTCTGAAGATGCAAAAGTACGTATTAGTAAAGAAGTTGCAAGTGCATCTACCTCTAAACATCATTAATACTAGTAATACTAATTGCAATATATTTTAACTTAAAAAGGAATTAATCATGAACACAACTCAAAAAACAATCGCATTGGCTATCGGCGGTGCGTTTGCATTATCTATAGCTGCTACTTCTGTACAAGCTGGTGCTAATCCATTTAACGCAAAAACATTATCATCTGGCTATCAAGTGGCAGAAGCTGATACAAAAATGAAAGATGGTAAGTGTGGAACAGGTAAATGCGGTGCGAACAAAAAAGCTAATATGGAAAAAGCACATGAAGGTAGTTGTAGTGCAGAAAAAGCAGCGGAAGGTAAATGCAGTGCTGAGAAA
>JBDNJL010000008.1:0-5073 GCA_041687795.1 Methylotenera sp.
AAACGTTAAGTTTATTTATGTTAGAGAGTCAAAACGTTAAGTTTATTTCTTAGCAATTACCGCTAAGCCCGCCAGAATAAGCACCGCGCCTATAATCACTCGCAACGTAATAGCTTCTTTTAATAACCACCAAGCAAGTAGAATGGCAATCAGCACGCTACCTTTATCAATCAAAGCTACAGTAGCAATATCGCCAACTTTTAAAGCTTTGTAATAAAAAATCCAAGAAATTGCCGTGCTAATCCCAGACAACCCTAACCACAAATAATTGGCTTTTTGTAATGATTTTACTTCACTAGGAATTACGGCTAAGGCAGCAAAAACCAATACGAATGCACATACAAACAGCGTTCGTACGGTCAAACCTAATTCGGCAGAAATATTAGCCAAACCTTGTTTTGCAATAACTGCGGTAAACCCCGCGAAAAACATTGAAATAAATGCATACAGTATCCAGCGTTCCATATTTTTCGACCTTTAGCACTTATTGCGATGGCGTATTTGTAGCAGAAAGCTTACTCGAAACAGCTATTTTTGTATGTACTCTTTTAAATCACCATGTTTAAAGGCGCGTGACGCGGTTTGGTAGTAAGCAATAGCCTCGTTTAATAAGCTAGTATTCATTTGCGTTGGCGTTGCTTCAAACGTTACAGGATCAATTTTAAAAGCTTCGGCTTGTTGTTTTGGGCTGAGCTCAATCAGCAGATTGTTTTTGTAATAACCCAACTCTTGATAATTGCTAATAAATGCCCGTTCTGGCATTTTTTCTGCCGCGGCCTCAAACATAGATTGTCCGTAAAAATGCTCATCACCTTTTACGCCTAAAACATCTAATAGCGTAGGCACAATATCAATTTGGCTTGCAAGGCGAGTGTAATGTCCTGCTGGAAGCATGTCTGGTGCGTAGAAAAAAAGTGGAACATGGTATTTAGCCACTGGCAATTTGCTTTTACCTGCCACAGATGCGCAGTGATCCGCCACAATAACAAACAAGGTATCTTTAAACCAAGGCTTGGTTTTAGCTTTAGCAATCAATTGCCCAATGGCGTAATCAGTATATTTCACCGCGCCAGCACGGTGACCTTGTGGTATATCTATTTTACCTTCAGGAAAAGTAAATGGCCGGTGATTAGAGGTTGTCATGATATGTGCAAAAAATGGTTTTTGCTTGCCTACATTTGACAAAGCGCCCGCTTTAATATCTTCATCTAAAATTTTTATGGCGTTGTTGAATAAACTCTCGTCATCCACACCCCACACGTTTTCTGCCTGAATGCTAGATTTATCAAAGTCTGTTCTATCGACCACTTTGTAATCATTGCCTTTAAAGTAGGCGTTCATGTTATCAAACACGCCGTAGCCGCCGTATACAAAGTAAGTAGCAAAGTTTTGCACTTCTAATAGCTCGCCTATTGTGGCTAAGTGTTCGTTATTTGGTCTATGCACAATAGCTTGCCCAGGAATTGGTGGAATCGCAATTGTAAGCGCATCTAAACCGCGCACAGTGCGGGTGCCTGTTGCAAAAAGCTGGTCAAACACCAAGCTTTCTTTAGCAAGCGCGTCTAACACTGGCGTTAGGTTTTCTTTATTGCCATACGTCCCTAAATATTCTGCAGATAAGCTTTCTACCGAAATTAATATTACATTTTTTGGGTGACGTTTAAATGGTCCTAACTTGGTATTTTTATCTGTTTTGTCATCTTTTTCTGCCGACAGAGTTCCTGACATAAGCTTTCGATTTGTACCAACTGAAGTAAGTGTTTTAAGCGCAAGTGCTTGCGGAATAGTTTTATAAAACTTGTCGTAATCTAGCTCATTGCGGTACATGGCTGCCACAAAACTAAATAAGCCGTTACCAGCTAATTCATTGGCATAAGCGTTATGGCTCACTTCCATTTGGTCTACATTACTCACCTTAAAGCCAAGCAAAGGCAAGGCAATCGCCACAACGAGTAAAACGATTTTTTGTTTTGCAGAATAGGTAGTTTGGCTTAGTGAAACATAGCGTTTTGTCAGCAACACAATCATCAATGCTAATAGCGCGATTGCTAATATGATCAATCCCACTGGATAAGATTCTTGAATATTACCGATGACTTCGTGTGTGTAAATCAGGTAATCGACGGCAATAAAGTTAAAGCGCGTAGTAAATTCTTGCCAGAAAATAAATTCTGACACTGCACCAAATAGTAAACCGAACATAAACAAGCCGAGCATTACCCAGCGCAGCGTATTAAACCAATTTTTTTTACACCAAGCTTTCGGCACAATAACAGAAAGTACCAACAACGGCGCAAGCATAAAAATTAATGTATTGATGTCAAACCAGGCGCCTACGCCAAAAGCTTGCAACCATTGCACTTGGCCAACTTGCATAATGCCAACATCCGCCCAGAGCAATAGCCTTAGTAGCAACCAAATGGCAAGTGCGAGTAAAGCAGTAATGGTGGTTAAAGAAAGTGTGTAACGGGAAACTGATGATTTGGTCATGCATTGCCTAGTTAGGTAAACTCCAGTTACACTAGCAATTGCCATGCTGGAGAGCTAACTGATTGTATTCGTTATAAATTTAAATAAAATACAATGGATTTAATACCACTTCACGCAAAAATCGCATGTTATTTTGAATAAACTTAACGCTTTTTTGCAGACACATTTTACTGTCTATTATTTATATTGATTCTGGCCCGGTTGCCAAATCAAATATTGCAAAAGTAATAGCACCCAAACCACCCAAGCTGTCCATAAATTATGTGACATAAAATGTGCGCCACGCATCATTTGGGCATAACCCATTACAGAACCTAGCATTAAGCCAATGACTAAGAGTACGCACGCAAACTTTGTATGCGAGTCTTTAAACGCAAAATAAAACGCCATTAATGCAAAACCGCCACCCGCATGGGCTCCCGGTAAACATTTGCCTGGCGATATACCTTCTGGCAACGAAGCTAGCAAGCTTAGTAAAGGCTGATCACCACCGTAAATGGCTAAATCCCACGGGCAAGCATGAATACTAGAATGTTTAAGTATTGAAACTACCGAAGTAGTGATTACCATACCTACAAACACCCATAAAAATTGCTGATGCAACTTGATAATCAAGCCAAATTTTTGCTGTAGTTTTTTAATTAAAGCTACATTTTGAAATTTCTTCACACCCAAAAACCAAAACATTAGTAAGCTTAGTGAAACTACCACAATTAAATTTTTAAGACCTTTGTGCATGATATTTTCTAAAAACCATTCATGTTCCAAGGTAAATTGACGCAGTGTCGTGTCATAAAAAGGGGCGATAAGCGTAGCATCTAACCCAGTAGCGGGATAGGCGAAAAAAAGCAACCCGGCCATCAGTAAGGGCAATGCTAAATGCAAAGACCAAAACTTGTGGGTGAATGTGTTGAAGCGGGTTTTTGTCACGTGATTAATAATCTATTCTTTAATAATTGTCGCGTTTAATTATCTGCATTTAAAGTATTAAGTTGTCTTTTTTAGCATAACTATCATTTACAAAATTTGCATTAAGTTTTAATTATTTTTCATAAAAATATTTAACGCATTGATTTAATTAATAAATATTTTTTAGGCATGAACTTTGCAGTAATAGCAATATCTTCACTACAAAGGCCAACAGTGTATGGTAAACCATGATCACCCAAAATAGTTTAGCCACTAATTTTAGTGCACTTAATTTTAGTAAACTTGAAAGCTTAATGAACGCATCGTTTTTTTCCGCTGAGGCGGCATATGCGTACCGCTCGGCGACGAACGTTAAGCGTAAAAATAACTTGTTAATTAAAACCACCATATTAGATGCTAACGCTAAAGACCGCGCTGAAGTTGAAGCATTTGTTGCCGACATGTTTGCCAATGCTTATGGCGCAAAAATTCAGCACTTTATGCCGCATCTTGTTGCCCTACGTGATGAAAATAATATGCTGGTAGCAGCCTTTGGCTTAAGGCAAGCGTATGCAGAGCCATTATTTTTAGAGCAATATTTAGATACTTCGGTGGAAACATTACTCTCAAGCCGTTTGGGCAAAAAATACAGTCGCGAACAAATTACCGAAATTGGTAATTTAGCTGTCGCAAACCCTAGAAACGCAGGTGTTTTAATTGCCAGTGTGATTAATTACAGCTTAATTTCTGGCGTGCAATGGTGTGTGTGCACAGCTCACCACACCTTACAAAACGCACTCATTAAAGGCGGTCGTGAAGTGATTGCGCTGCAAATTGCCGACAAAACCCGCTTACCTGCTAAAGAACTAGAAAACTGGGGCAGTTATTACCAAAATGCGCCACAAATTGTGGCTGTACGTGGTGTTATATAGTGGGTTATTTAAGGCGTTGTTAAATTAAATTTTTTGACAAGTATTAAACCTAAATGAATACTTTACTTAATAGCATTAGCAATTATGCAAAAAACACGCCAAAAATGTGTGCCCTAAGAGGCGTTAAGTCTGCACTTACCTACGCGCAGTTAAACGATTTAGTTGCACAATATGCAGCGCAATTTAAAGAACTAAAACAGCCTATCGTCGCAATTTGCGTAGAAAATCACCCAGCATGGATAGTGCTAGATTTGGCTGCTATGCGAGCAGAAATTACACTTGTACCTATCCCTTTTTTCTTCTCAGCAAGCCAACAACTGCATGTGCTAGAAGATGCTGGCGTGAATTATTTTATTACCGATAGGCCTGCATTTTATCGAGATTTGCTTTCTAGTCACTTATTGGGCGAGGATGAATTTGCGATTGACGATAAAGCGCTCACTCGCTTTTGCTTAACATTTAACAAGCTCAAGCCAACTAAATTAGCAACAAAACTACCCATAAATACTGCAAAAATTACTTATACGTCTGGCACCACAGGCCGCCCCAAAGGCGCGTGTTTAAGCACTGCTAGCCAACTTGCTGTCGCGCAATCGTTACAATCTGCAGTGAATATGCAAGCAGATGAAGTACATCTTTGTGTATTGCCACTTTCTACTTTGTTAGAAAATATTGCAGGCGTTTACACGCCATTATTAAGTGGCGGAGTAGTGGTTATTTTGCCCGCAGATGACGTAGGCGT
>JBDNJL010000072.1:0-26987 GCA_041687795.1 Methylotenera sp.
CGAAGTTTTAAGTGTTTAGTCTTTTGCCCATGCGTGCGTTCGCGCCACAATTTAAATGAATTTAACTTTAAATTGCTCCGCATTATTTTTATTACGCCATCTTGATTTAAACCAAACTGCGCCTCAATCGCCTCAAACGCTGTGCGGTCTTCCCAAGCCATTTCTATAATGCGTGAAATATCTGATTCTGATAGTTTTTGGGTTAACAGCAACGCTTAATACCTTTCCATTTTTTGTCTTGCCACTCTTTAAAAAAAGCTTCATTTGTAAGAGGCGGCTCGTCATGAGCATGTTCAATATGTTGTTTTAAATATTGCTCATAGGCATCGTCGCCAGACAAGCGACGTAACATTTGCCAGGCACGCTTAAGATTAGTTTTTAATATATTCATTTAGTTTCTTCTCAAAACTTAACGGTTTTTTACAGACACATTTTTTATTAACGCTAAACCGATAAATTACCTATTAATTTCGTCGGCTGATACTCAACTTCTGTACTTGGTAAGCAAGGTTTATTGTGCATAAATCGATACGTAACACGCAGCATATCAATGAGCACAACCCATAATACCGTAACAAAAAATAGTGTTAAATAAGCGTCTAACTGCTGGTTAAATATAAGCTGTGGCGCTACGGCTGCCTTTTCTGGCGACAGTACACCAGTGGCTAATTTGGCGGTTAAATCATTGGCTGCCGCAAAAAAACCTATGCGAATGTCATCGCTAAAAATCTTTTGCCACGCGGCTGTTGTGGTAATCGCCACCAACCAAACAAGTGGGAAACCTGTAATCCATGCGTATTTAAACTTACCAGATTTTACTAAAATACCAGTTGCAACACATAGGGCAATGGCGGCTAACATTTGGTTCGCAATCCCAAATAGCGGCCATAAAAGATTCACGCCACCGTTTGGGTCTATCACACCGATATATAAAAAGTAACCCCAACTCGCGACTACAATGCCACTAGTCAACAATACTGATGGCCACCAAGACGTGACGCCCATTTTCGGCCAAATATTTCCAAGCATGTCTTGCAACATAAACCGCCCAACGCGCGTGCCTGCATCTAAAGTGGTGAGAATAAATATCGCTTCAAACATAATAGCAAAGTGATACCAAAGCGCGAGCAAGTGTTTGCCAAATGCGCTACCAAAAATACTCGCCATACCCACGGCCAAACTAGGCGCACCACCAGTGCGAGCAAATAAAGTGCTTTCGCCCATGTCTTTGGCAAGTTGATTCATTTGTTCTACCGTCACCGCAAAACCCCAACTATTAATTTTAGCAACTGCATCCACCGCATTTGCACCCACCACGCCTGCTGGGCTGTTAATGGCAAAGAAAACACCAGGCTCTAATACTGTTGCGGCAATCATCGCCATAATCGCCACAAAGCTTTCTAATAACATTGCGCCATAACCAATCATGCGAATATCACGTTCGTTGGCTAATAGTTTTGGTGTAGTGCCAGAAGCAATCAGCGCATGAAACCCTGAAATAGCACCGCACGCAATCGTAATAAACACAAACGGAAAGAGTTTTCCGCCAAAGATTGGGCCAGTACCGTCAATAAACTGTGTAATCGCTGGCATTTGTACATCAGGGCGCAAAATCACAATGGCAATCGCAAGCAACATTACAGTGCCGAGCTTCATAAAAGTAGATAAATAATCCCGCGGTGCTAATAGTAACCATACTGGCATCACTGCCGCCGCAAAACCATAAGCAATAATCGCCCAAGCGAGTGGCAAACCTTCATGGTCAAATAACACGCGCAGGCCCGCATGTTCATTGACCCAACCACCGCCAACAACAGCAAAAAGTAGCATTATCACGCCAAGTAATGAAGCTTCTAATACGCGACCAGGTCGGAAATTGCGCATATAAAAACCAACGATCATGGCAATTGGAATGGTTGCAGCCACTGTAGAAGTTGCCCAAGGGCTATGTTTCATGGCGTTCACAACCACTAGCCCTAACACTGCAATCAAAATAATCATGATTAAAAACGTGCCGATGAGCGCCGCTGCACCGCCGATTGGCCCAATTTCATCGCGCGCCATTTGCCCCAAACTACGCGCATTACGGCGTGTGGAGAAAAATAAAATCACCATATCTTGCACTGCGCCGCCAATGACTGCACCAACTAAAATCCATAGCGTGCCAGGCAGGTAACCAAACTGAGCCGCTAGCGTTGGACCGACCAATGGGCCTGGCCCAGCAATTGCCGCAAAGTGATGGCCAAACACTACCCATTTATTCGTCGGAATAAAGTCGCGACCATTATCTAGACGCTCCGCTGGTGTCGCGCGTGTTTCATCGGTAACTAATACTTTTGCAACAATCCAAGCCGCATAAAAACGATAAGCAATCGCATAGACACATAAAGAGGCAGTTATAAACCAAAGTGCATTAATGCTTTCGCCGCGGTTTAGGGCGATGGCACTAATGGCGCCTGCACCTAAGAATGCTACGCCTAACCAAACGATTCGTTGAAAGATTTTTTTTACGTTTGCTTGCATGATGGTTGAACTAACAATATAAATAGATTATCAATCATAAGTCATGATGTATAAATCCGCCAGTATCACAATCAAGTGCTACTATCATTATCTATAAAGATTTCAGTGTTCAATTATGCAAAAAACTCAAACTCAAGCTTTAACCAGCGCTACACCAACTCCTGCACCCTCTAAAAAACTCGCACCATTACGTAATTTATGGCCGTTTTTACGACCCTATCGTGCGCGCGTTTGGTTAGCTTTTATTTTGCTATGTTTGGGCTCTGCCACATTACTATTAGTGCCATTAGCTTTTAGAGATTTAATTGATTTTGGTTTTGCGAACCCGCAAAGCGTTAGTAATTCCGCAACCACAAAACCTAACGGCTTAGTTAGTGCGTTAAGTTTAAATGGTCATTTTGTAGTAATGTTTGCCTTGGCCGCTTTTTGGGCGCTTATGATTGCAAGCCGTTATTACACGGTATCTTGGGTAGGCGAGCGCGTCACTGCAGATTTACGCAGCGCCGTGTATGCTCGGGTAATGACACAATCTCCACAATTTTTTGAGACGACACAAACGGGTGAAGTGCTCTCGCGCTTAACAGGCGATACTACGTTGATTCAAACGGTAGTGGGCAGCTCAGTTTCTATGGGTTTGCGTAGCTTGTTTCAGTTTATTGGTGGCATGATTATGTTAGCGGTCACCAACTTTTATTTGTTTTCTATCAATATTGGCCTGATGTTATTGCTTATATTGCCGATTATTATCATTGGTCGATCAGTAAAAAAACTCTCGCGTGAATCGCAAGATCGCATCGCGGACAGCTCTGCAATGGCAGGTGAAATCCTAAACGCCATGCCGACTGTACAATCTTATACGCAAGAGCATCGTGAAATAGCACGTTTTACAAAAAGTGCGGACTTAAGTTTTGCCACGGCACTTAAAAGAGTGCGCGTTCGCTCCATGCTAACCATGCTAATGGTAACCGCTATATTAGGTACGATTATCTTTGTGTTATGGGTTGGCGCACGCCAAGTAAGCGCGGGAAGCATGACAGGTGGCGAACTCGCGTCTTTTGTACTGTATGCCATGATGGTAGCAGGCGCTGTTGGTACGATGGCCGAAGTCTGGGGCGATGTAATGCGTGCGGCAGGCGCAACTGAACGTTTACTTGAGTTATTACATGCCGATGTGGTCATAAAAGAACCAGTCAATGCACAAATATTGAATCACCCTGCAGAAGCAGGCATTACATTTAAAAATGTAATGTTTCACTATCCATCTCGTCCGCAAATCGCAGCGCTAAATGATGTTACGCTGACTATAGCCGCAGGCGAAACCGTTGCTTTAGTTGGACCCTCTGGTGCTGGAAAAACTACGTTATTTCAATGCTTATTACGCTTTTATGAGCTGTCTTCAGGCAATATTTACATCAATAATCAAGCCATTAATACTCTAGACTTAACCGATTTACGCAGACACATTTCTGTCGTACCGCAAGACGCGGTTATATTTTCAGCCAATGCGCTGGAAAATATTCGTTATGGCAAACCTGATGCTACTGACGAAGAAGTCATTAACGCTGCTAAAGCAGCGCAAGTAGATGAATTTATTCACCGCCTGCCAGAAGGTTACCAAACCTTTTTGGGAGAACGCGGCACACGTTTATCAGGTGGTCAGCGCCAGCGTATAGCTATTGCGCGTGCCATTTTAAAAGATGCGCCAATTCTATTACTCGATGAAGCAACGAGTGCTTTGGATGCAGAGTCTGAAATATTAGTACAGCAAGGTTTAAACGCCGCAATGAAAGGCCGAACTACTTTAATGATTGCACACCGTTTAAGTACTGTACAAAAAGCGAATCGCATTGTGGTGATGGAGCAAGGGAAAATTGTAGAAATTGGCAGCCCTGGCGCGCTCAAAAAACAAGGTGGCCTTTACGCTAGGTTAGCAGCACTACAGTTAGCTTAATTAGAACTTATATCAATAAAGTCAACTATGCATAGCACATTTTTGAAACGAGAGCGTTAGTGATGAACAAAGTAATTTCTTACAACTTATTACCAGCAGTATTTGCGTGGAGCACAAGCGCTATTGCTTGTGATGACCCAAACTCACTTGCATCAATTAAGGCTTTTGAAGTGCAGAAGCTACTTGAAAATGCGCCTACTTTTCGGCACGCTTGGGAAGATAAAATTATTGAATTAGCGTTTAGCAACCCACGAAAAGATGGCAATCAATGTATCACCAACATGGCAGTCAGCCTGCCTCAGCAAGACTTAGATGAGGTAAATGCACATTTAAACGAGAATCCTGCCAAACGCATATTGCTGGGCGCTCAAGGCTACGCTATTCCAGAAAGCGCCGTCACTAAAGTAGATTATTTTTATCAAATTGATACAGATAAAATCAAGCCAAATAATGTACAAAACCAAGCCTTAAATAGCTTACACAGCAGTATAGAGTATATGTACCAAACATTAGCTCAACAAAGAGTTGTGCTTAAAAAAGAGGTCAAAAATACAATTAAATGGCCAGAGCCCAGTTTAATCGCTGAAAAAACAGCATGCATAAATACGTTGCAAACAAATGTGGCAGATTTAGCAGAGGCTTGCGTATGTCGAGTAGAAGCACTTAGCCAACTTTTATCACCTCGCCAACTAGAACTCGTTAGCTTTATTCAAAGCCAACCATACTCTGCCGCAACTGGTGTGTTGAATAGTTACCAAAATGCCAGCAGTGAAATTAACCAAGCATGCAGTAATCTCACAAAAAAATAACTGAATAATTTTGCCATTACATTTAAAAATACTTAACGTCTTTTTATAGACACGTTTGGAGTATTTACAGCAAACCACGCTCTGAAAACGAAAGTGAGCTATTGCCAGCAATAATAAAATGATCCAATACGCGCACATCCACCAACGCCAGAGATTTTTTAAGTTCAGTGGTAATTAATTCATCTGCCTGACTTTGCTGCGCAATGCCTGACGGATGATTATGCGCAAATATCACTGAAGCCGCATTGTGATGAAGCGCCCGCTTTACCACTTCACGTGGATATACGCTGGTTTGCGTTAATGTGCCACTAAACATTTCTTCTGTAGCTACCACTCTATTTTGCGCATCTAAAAACAGAACTACAAATACTTCACGCATCAAACTGCCTAGCTTTAGGCATAAATAATCGCGTACTTGTTGTGGCGAAGTGAGCACATCTTTCACTTGCATTTGCTCATTTAGAGCACGGCGACTCATTTCAAAAATAGCCTGTAATTGTGCATATTTACTACTGCCGATACCGTTTACCATTGTCAGTTCGGCAAGCGGTGCGGCGAAAATTCCATTCAAACCACCAAAAGTGTTAAGTAGCTCACGCGCTAAATCCACTGCGCTTGAGCCTGTAACGCCAACTCGCAAAAATATCGCTAATAATTCAGCATCGGATAATGTTTCTACACCTTGTTCTAGTAGTTTTTCACGTGGGCGCTCGCTTGCTGGCCAATCTGTAATTGCCATTACTACTCCTTACTATCAGCTTAAACTTTTTTTAATTCTTAACATGTTGCTGTAGCCAACCAATTTCATGTGCAGTTTTTTCACCAACCAAAGTTTGGTTTAAGCTTTTAGGTGTTTTTGCCTCAGTCTCACTTATTGGTAAGCGCCCACCCATTAACTCCGCAAAATTTTGTGGGTAAAGCGGCAAATTATCAGGCTCTGCAAACCCCTCTGGATAAGTAGGCAAAATCGTGGCTAAATCGTATTTATCAGTCGCATTGAGCGTATGCAACAATTCGTGCGCAACTATGACCAAGTTTTGCTTAGCATATTCTGCATCACCAAACAAATTTACACGGCCGACTCTGCCTTTATTCAACGCAGTAGAATGAGTCAAGCTAGGACTGGTAACCGGGTCGTAATACAGTAAATATAAACGAATGTCAGGTTTTACATTTACTTTTGGACTATTTTTCCAAGCAAAAAATCGGAACTTTAAACTCCAAATAATCGTGCTTAATACACTGCTATTTTTAGGTGGTTCTGGAGGAGTGCTTTCTACTTGCGAACCTAATTGTACTTCTATCGGCCTGCGCAATCTCAACTTATAGGGCTCAGCTTCCGTAGCAAAATACTCTGAAATAGGCTCAAAATCATCGCGCGTCAATGTGCGTAAGTAAGCACTTACGTTTGCACTACCATCGGTATTAACAGGGTAAAGCGCAACATAAAAGTTATTTTTCCAATTTAAATCATTTTTCTCAAGCCAGGTCTGTTGAATAACAGTGGCTAAAATCAATAATAAAATAATGATTCTTAATTTACGCCACATGAAAGACCTTTTACACCCTCAAAAGTTATACGCAAACCCTATTCAGCCGCTTAGCTCAAAGTTAACTGGGCATATAATCCGTTAAAATACCATGTTAAACTAAAGTCTTTGGATTTATTCTGACTACAGCAACAAATTATTATGCAAGCAACACAAAATAAACATTTGCTTTTAGGTATCACAGGTGGCATCGCTGCTTACAAAACAGCTGAACTTGTACGTTTGCTGATCAAAACTGGGATTAGTGTGCAAGTTGTGATGACTAAAGCCGCGTGCGAATTTATTACCCCTGTGACAATGCAAGCACTTTCTGGCAGACCTGTATTTACCGACATGTGGAATAGCGCTGTTGGTAATGGTATGCCACATATCGAGTTATCACGTAGTGCCAATGCTATTTTAATCGCACCTGCAAGTGCAGACTTTTTAGCAAAACTCGTGCATGGTAGAGCTGATGATTTACTTTCTACATTATGTTTAGCGCGAGATTGCGGTTTATTAGTTGCGCCTGCTATGAATAAGCAAATGTGGGAATCTGCAGCAACACAGCGTAATATCAAACAACTAGAGTTAGACGGCGTCACTATTTTAGGGCCAGGTGCTGGCGAGCAAGCTTGTGGAGAAATTGGGTTAGGCCGAATGTTGGAAGCAGAGCAGTTATTAGCATTAGTAAACGCTCACTTAACACCTAAAATTTTAGCTGGTAAACGCGTATTGATTACTGCTGGCGCTACTTTAGAAATGATTGACCCTGTGCGTGCAATTACCAACTTAAGTAGCGGAAAAACGGGTTACGCGTTAGCCCAAGTTGCTTACAATATGGGCGCTACTGTTACGTTAGTGAGCGGCGAAACTTCACTTACGAAACCTATTGGAGTTAATAATATCTCTACCAAAAGCGCGGATGATATGTACCAAGCAGTCATGCAAAATATTGCCTCACAAAAATTAGAGTCAAATGATATTTTTATTAGTGTTGCCGCAGTAGCTGATTACTCTGTTGAAAAGCCTAGTGCACAAAAGATTAAAAAAAGTGATGTTTCTTTGACTTTAAACCTTAAACGTAATAAAGATATTTTGGCAGATGTAGCAATACTACCTAACCCTCCCTTTTGCGTTGGGTTTGCTGCAGAAACTGAGCGTTTAATCGAACATGCTTCACATAAACGTATTACAAAAAAACTACCTTTAATTGTGGCAAACTTAGTACAAGAAAGCATGGGCAACGACAAAGCCAACATCACGTTAATTGATGACTCTGGCTCTCACGCACTACCACGCGCAGATAAAGCTACACTCGCACATGAAATTTTGATGCATATTAGCCAGTTGATGGCCAATTAGCCTAACCTAGTCAACCATATAAACTTAAGCATTTGTCTTTAAGAAAGAAATAAAAATGAGTCTAATTGTAGATCTTAAAATTTTAGATCATCGTTTACATGAGCAAATGCCCGCGTATGCAACAAACGGCTCTGCTGGTTTAGATTTACGTGCCTGTATTGATGACGCGATTACATTAAAACCTGGCGAAACAACACTTATTCCAACAGGTATGGCTATTCATTTGGATAATACTTATTATGCGGCACTTATTTTACCGCGCTCTGGACTTGGGCATAAGCACGGCATTGTGTTGGGCAACCTGATCGGCTTAATCGATTCAGATTACCAAGGCCAGTTGATGGTGTCATGTTGGAATCGAGGGCAAACAGCGTTTGAACTCAATCCAATGGAGCGCATCGCGCAATTGGTGATTGTCCCAGTTGTACAAGCTGAGTTTCATTTGGTAGATGATTTTGACAAAACTGAACGTGGCGAAGGTGGATTTGGTAGCACTGGTAAGCATTAAAAATGCTTTGCTGCATCATTTAAATGTACACTAAATTTAGTTTTGTAAGTTTTAAGCAATTTAATCGTAAGCACTCCAATGTTTATTCATAATTTAGTGATATTTTTGTTGAGAAATTATTAGTTTTCGTACTATAATTGCGGTCTTTAGAAAAAAGCAAACGTTTGGAGAATGACCATGGCACGTGTATGTCAGGTAACAGGCAAAAAGCCAATGGTGGGTAACAATGTTTCTCACGCTAACAACAAAACAAAACGCCGTTTTTTACCTAATTTGCAAAATCGCAAATTTTGGGTTGAAAGCGAAAATCGCTGGGTAAGCATGCGCATTACTAATGCCGCATTACGTACTATTGACAAAAACGGTATTGATACTGTTTTAGCTGGTATGCGTGCTGCTGGCCAAAAAATCTAGAAAGGCTTGAATCATGCGCGAAAAAATTAAATTAGAGTCTAGTGCTGGTACAGGTCATTTTTATACCACTACTAAAAATAAACGTACAATGCCAGAAAAAATGGAAATCAAAAAATTTGATCCAGTTGTTCGCAAACACGTAATGTATAAAGAAACTAAACTTAAATAGCCTCAACTAAGTTTTATTTTGTTAAAGTCTTTAAGTTTTAAAAAAACCCGCTACATGCGGGTTTTTTATTACCCTATTCATTTATTTGCTAACCTGCCCTTCGGTAATGTTAATCGGACTTAAGTTTTCGATGTTTGCACTTAGGTTGCCATGAATTCTAATTTCACGCTGTGGGTAAGGAATTGATATATTATGCTCTTTGAAGCTTCTCCATAGGTCGAGAAACAACTCAGATTTCAACAATAACTGCCCATTCTCTGGATCCACAATCCAAACCGTTAACATTAGATTTATGCCGCTGTCTGCAAATGCAATAACCCCAGAGGTAGGTGCGGGTATTTTTAATATACGGGGATGATTAAGCGCAGTTTGTAGCATAATTGCTAATACTTTTTCTAAATTACTGTCATAAGCTACTTGAATTTCCAAAACTACTCTTGTATTTCTATCAGTAAAAGAATGATTAATCACTGGATTAATAATTAAAGATTCGTTTGGAACAATAACCTGAGTGCCATCTAGCTTTTTAAGTACTAAATAACGAGTGCGTAAATCAGTAATTTCACCATAGTGTTTATCATCTACAGTAATAATATCGCCAATTTGCATGGAGTTATCTAGCAATAATATAAAGCCACTCACATAATTACTGGCAATACGCTGCAAGCCAAAACCCAATCCAACACCTAAAGCGCCGCCGAAGACAGAGAGCAAGGTTAAATCTAAACCAACTGTTGATAATCCGACAAGTAATGCAATAAATAGTAGTGCCACACGAAGTACTTTGCTCAATACTACTCGCATATTCATTCTAATATGGGTGGCGTGCATGACTTTATTTTCAATCATACGGCTAAACCACATGGCTACAAAAATTGTGGTCAATATTGTAAGTAGCGCTTGAAATATAATTAGCAAATTGAGTTCAGATTTTCCAATCTTAAATTGTACATCTTGCAAGGTTTGGGTTATTTCGGGCAACAGACCGCTTAGGTGAAGTGCTAGGAGGACCCAGATTGTGGCTGATATTGAATTTTCAAGCGATTTTAGTAATCCGCCTGGGGAAATATATCTGATTGCATATACAAAAAGTCGTATTACTGCCATTGCCATAAGCAATGTGCTTGCTAAATGCAGCATACTGGTATGTTGCCATGTTGCTAAAATTAGTTTATTAATTTGTAAAATGATTAAGGTAGATAAAGGGAACAGCACTCGATTGATTCCACCAATCGCAAGCTTCCAATCTTCTGGTGCATTTTGCATTACATAATTTCGTATCATTCCCCTAATCAGAAATGCAATTAATACAGCGAGTAATATAGCACCAAGCTGCCAAAGTGCGGCAGGTGCAGTGATATCTTGAATTGTTTCTTGCCATATTGCTTCTATGTTTTGATTCATACTGTGATTAATATGCTTAAAATGTGCCTATAAAAAACCGTTAAGTATTTTCAGATTAGTGGTAATTTAGCTATTAAATTAAAAATATTGTCGCAATTCCTAAGAAAATAAAGAACCCACCACTATCGGTTACCGCGGTAATTAACACGCTAGAGCCCACGGCTGGGTCGCGCCCAAACTTATTCATGACCAGCGGAATCATTACACCCATAATTGCTGCCAATAATAAATTGAGCGTCATAGCCGCCATCATGACTAAGCCTAATTGATAGTTTCCGTATAGCGCGTAAGCAACTAACGCCAGAACGCTGCCCCATATTAAGCCATTTAACAGTGCGACGCCCAGTTCTTTGGTAACGAGTGATTTCATATTATGTGAAGCCACCTGACCTAAAGCTAAGCCGCGCACAATCATAGTGGTAGTCTGGTTGCCAGAGTTACCTCCAATACCCGCCACAATCGGCATGAGTGCAGCTAAAGCTACAATTTTTTCAATTGAACCTTCAAATAAACCAATCACACGTGATGCTACAAGTGCAGTCACTAAGTTAATTGCCAACCATGCCCAACGGTTTTGTACTGATTTCCACACTGACGCAAAAAAGTCTTCCTCTTCTCGCAATCCAGCCATAGATAGCTTATCGCTTTCAGCTTCGTCACGAATAAAATCCATCACTGCATCTACGGTAATCCGGCCCACTAATTTATTATTATTATCAACGACCGGGGCAGTCACTAAGTCATAGCGCTCAAACGCTTTCGCGGCTTCGTCGGCAATATCTTCTGGATGGAACATTACTGGATCTGCCGCCATAATATCTGCCACGTTGGCTTCTAAATCGTTTACAACCATGCGCTTTAATGGCAATACGCCGCGTAAAATCTCATTGCGATCTATGACAAACAGTTTATCCGTATGATCTGGCAAACTTCCCAAGCGGCGCAAGTAGCGTAACGCAACTTCTAGCGTGATATCTTCACGAATGGTGACAATATCAAAATCCATCAATGCGCCTACCGCATCATCAGAATATGAAAGCGCTGATTGCAAACGCTCACGATTTTGCGCATCTAAACTTTCTAATAAATCTTGTAGTACGTCTTTTGGTAAGTCTGGCGCTAAATCTGCTAGTTCATCGGTATCGAGCTGCTCGGCGGCAGCCAATAACTCTTCTGAATCCATATCCGCAATTAGCGTTTGACGTACCGCGTCAGAAACTTCTAAAAGAATTTCACCATCACGCTCGGCTTTAACAAGCTCCCAAACATCTAAGCGTTGCTCTAATGGTAATGCTTCGAGAATGTAAGCAACATCAGCGGAATGCAATACATCTAGCTTTTTTTGGAGCTCATTTAAGTTTTGTCTATGGACTAACAGCTCAACAAGGTCATGCTTAGGCATATCTTGTTTATGCACCAAGCTTTCTACAAGTCTGTGCTTATCTAGCAGTGCAATTACTTGCTGCAAGTTTTCGCTTAAACTTTCTTTAGCTTCTTGGATATCTGCCATAAAGACCTGCTGATGTGATGAATGTAATAATTAACTACTAATACTTGATGTAACAACCTAATGCTAGATTAGTATTATGATTGATTTTGTAACCACGCTAACGTTTTAGTTTAACTTTTAAAAGTATAATGCAAAATGATTTTTAATTAAATTTAATCCCTACAGTGATTTTACTCGCTACATTTATATGTCAGTATTACTCAAACTTTATTCAACAACTTATTGCAGATTGTGCGAGCAAGCTGAAGCACTCGTTAAAAAAATGTGTCTGCAAAATAACGTTAAGTTTAACGTTATTGAGATTACGGATGATGCGATTTTACTTGATTTATATGAACTTATAATTCCAGTATTAAAAAGGTTGGATGCGAACTCCGAAATATCATGGCCATTTTCTGCCATTGATATTGAGCAACTTATTTCTTAAATACATTCATATAAATATTTGCATAATAAAAAAGCCAGCTGAAAGCTGGCTTTTTTATTATGCAAATATTTATATGAAGCTTAGTCGGCAACTAAAACTTCAGCAGTAGTTGCTGGACGATCAACTAATTCAACAAAAGCCATTGGTGCATTATCACCATTACGGAAACCACATTTTAAAATACGTAAGTAACCACCGCTGCGTGTATTGTAACGTGGGCCTAATTCGCCGAATAATTTACCTACAATATCACGGTCACGTAAACGACTAAATGCTAAACGACGATTAGCCAAAGTTGCAGTTTTGCCAAGCGTAATTAAAGGCTCAGCAAACTTACGTAGCTCTTTTGCTTTTGGCAATGTTGTTTTAATTACTTCATGACGTAACAATGAAGTAACCATGTTGCGGAACATAGCTGCACGATGGCTGCTAGTACGATTTAATTTACGATTGCTATTACCGTGACGCATAGTAATTCCTTAGTTTCTTTTACTTAAAAAATATAAGTTATTAATTTTTAGCTTATTTATTAGGCTTTTTCAAGTCCAACAGGAGGCCAGTTTTCTAGTTTCATGCCCAATGTTAAACCACGAGTAGCTAACACATCTTTAATCTCGTTCAATGATTTACGACCTAGATTAGGAGCTTTTAATAGCTCGTTCTCTGTACGTTGAATCAAATCACCGATGTAGAAAATATTTTCCGCTTTAAGGCAGTTCGCTGAACGCACTGTTAACTCTAAATCATCTACTGGACGCAATAAAATTGGATCAACTTGCGGTGCTGATTTAACTTCAACCTCACTTGGTGCACCTTCTAAATCAGCGAACACTGATAACTGACCCATTAAAATGCGTGCAGCATCACGAATTGCCTGTTCAGGCTCAATCACGCCATTTGTTTCCACATCCATTACCAACTTGTCTAAGTCAGTACGTTGCTCAACACGTGCACTCTCAACTTGGTAACTTACTTTATTGATTGGGCTAAATGAAGCGTCAACCATTATAAAACCTAGAACACGGTCTTCTTCATTCGCTTTTTGACGAACTGGAACAGGTTGATAACCACGACCAATCTCAACTTTAACCTCTAGGTTTAATTTACTACCCTTGGTTAAATGTGCAATCACATGATTAGGATTGAAAATCTCAGCATCATGACCAGCATCAAAATCACCGGCAGTAACAACGCCTTCAGTAGTTTTGTTAAGGGTAAGGATAGTCTCAGACTTCGTATTTAACTTTAATGCAACACCTTTAAGATTAAGTAGGATATCTACCACGTCTTCTTGTACGCCGTCTAAAGTTGAATACTCATGAACAACACCATCAATTTTTACTTCAGTAATTGCAAAGCCAGGAATTGATGATAACAATACGCGACGTAATGCATTGCCTAGCGTATAGCCAAAGCCACGCTCCATAGGTTCTAAAGTCACACGGGCGCGTAATGGAGAAACAACCTCAACATCTACAACACGTGGCTTCAAATATTCGGTAGGACTGTTTTGCATAGTGATACCTTTTTATTTAATATAAGCATGTAGATAACTAAGTAGCTATCTACATAAAACCTAGCTGCCAAAATTCCGGCAGCCATAATACACATCAGTTATTTAGAATACAACTCAACAACTAATGACTCGTTAATTGTAGGTGGTAGCTCATCACGTTGTGGTTTAGCTTTAAATGTACCTTTAAACGCTTTAACATCAACTTCAAGCCACTCTGGAAAACCACGTTGTTCTGCGGCCTGTAATGCGCTTTTTATACGTAATTGCATTTTTGATGCCTCAACTACGCTTATTACATCACCTGCTTTAACTTGATAGGATGGGATATTCACACGTTTACCATTCACTAAAATACTGTTGTGACGCACAATCTGACGCGCCTCAGTTCGTGACCCACCAAGGCCCATTCTGAATGTAACGTTATCTAAACGACACTCTAGTAGCTGCAGCAAGTTTTCACCTGTAATACCTTTTTGACGATCAGCTTCAGCATAGTAACTACGGAACTGAGCTTCTAATACTCCATAGATACGGCGTACTTTTTGTTTTTCACGCAATTGAACACCATAATCAGATAAACGTTGATTACGACGTTGTCCGTGTTGGCCTGGTGGGAAGTTACGTTTTTCGATAGCACATTTGTCAGTAAAACATTTTTCAGCTTTTAAAAAAAGTTTTTCGCCTTCACGGCGACACTGACGGCATTTTGGGTCTAAATTTCTAGCCAAGGGATTCTCCTGTTATCTCTACTGAACTGAGCTTATAAGCGCAGTTTAAATGCGACGTTTTTTAGGTGGACGGCAGCCGTTATGTGGGACTGGTGTCACATCGGTAATGCTGGTAATTTTAAAACCAGCTGCATTGAGTGCGCGCACAGCAGACTCACGACCTGGGCCTGGACCCTTAATACGCACTTCTAAATTCTTAACACCACTTTCTTGCGCAGATTTCCCAGCAACTTCAGCAGCTACTTGAGCAGCAAATGGAGTACTTTTACGCGATCCTTTAAAGCCTTGTCCACCAGAGGTAGCCCATGAAAGCGCATTACCCTGGCGATCTGTAATTGTAATGATGGTATTGTTAAAAGACGCATGCACGTGTGCTATGCCTTCTGCAATATTTTTTTTAACTTTTTTTCTAACTCGTACATTAGCTTTTGCCATGTTGTACTATCCTTACCAATAAATCTTACTTAATTTTACCTACAGAATCAATCAACTAAACTACTTAGCTTGCTTAATTGCTTTAACAGGACCCTTACGTGTTCTAGCATTTGTTTTTGTACGCTGACCACGAACTGGTAAACCTCGACGATGACGTACACCTCGATAGCAACCTAAGTCCATCAAACGCTTAATGTTCATAGAAACTTCGCGACGTAAGTCACCCTCCACTTTGACTTTTGCTACTTCATCACGTAGCTTTTCTACGTCAGCGTCATTTAAATCTTTAATTTTTGCAGTTGCTAGCACACCTGCAGCCACACAGATTTTCTGTGCGGTATTACGACCAATACCAAAAATTGCGGTAAGAGCAATTTCAGTGTGTTTGTTGTTAGGGATATTAACCCCTGCTATACGCGCCATACGTTACTCCATAATTTAGGCAAAAATCAAAACCAACGCTTGAAAAAAGCCAAATATTTTAACATTTAAATCAATTTATATCAATTACATTGTTACTAAACCTAGAGTCATTTGCTGCAATCAGCATTAGCACTAGCTTTAATTAAGCTGGTTAAAATAGTCTATAACGGTTAACCTTGGCGTTGTTTATGACGTGGGTCAGTACAAATAATACGTACAACGCCACGACGACGAACAACTTTACAATTACGACATAATGCTTTCACTGATGCACGAACTCTCATTTTATAACTCCATCACTTCTAAACTGCGTGTATAAATTTTTTTACTCAATGCATAAAACTACTTAGCGCTTGGTAAATTACCTTTGAAATTTGCTTTCTTTAACAGGCCTTCATATTGATTTGACATCAAGTGTGATTGCACTTGCGTCATAAAATCCATTGTGACTACAACAATAATCAACAGTGAAGTACCACCAAAGTAGAAAGGTGTATTAAACTTCAAAATTAAAAACTCTGGTAACAAGCAAACCAAAGTAATGTAAGCAGCACCAACTAACGTTAAGCGACCCATAATGCGATCAATATATTTTGCTGTTTGATCGCCAGGCCTAATCCCTGGAACAAAAGCACCACTTTTCTTCAAATTATCAGCGGTGTCTTTAGGATTAAACTGAAGTGCAGTGTAAAAGAAACAGAAAAATATAATTGCAGCAGCAAATAACAAAATATATATTGGCTGACCTGGTGACAGTGCAGCAGCAATGTCTTTTAACCAATACATGCTTTCACTACTACCAAACCATCCAGCTAATGTTGCAGGGAACAAAATAATGCTTGATGCGAAAATAGGTGGAATTACACCAGCCATGTTAAGTTTTAGTGGCAGATGAGTTGTTTGCCCACCGTATACCTTATTACCAACTTGTCTTTTAGCATAATTGACAGTAATTTTTCGTTGACCTCGTTCTACAAAAACAACTAAAGCTGTTACTAATACAGTCGCCACTAACAAGAAAAATGCTAATGGGATACTGAAAGCACCAGTATTAATCATTTCAGCAGTAGAACTTAATGCGCTTGGTAAGCCAGCTACAATACCAGCAAAAATAATGATTGAAATTCCATTACCGATACCGCGCTCTGTAATTTGCTCCCCGAGCCACATTAAAAACATGGTACCACTAACTAATGTGATTACAGCAGTTAACCTAAACGCCATTCCTGGATCTAGTACTAATCCTGGCTGACCCTCCAATGCAATCGAAATTCCAAGCGCCTGAAAGGTTGCTAAAAAAACAGTACCATAACGAGTGTATTTCGTAATAGTTCTACGGCCTGCTTCACCCTCTTTTTTAAGCTGCTCCAGTTGAGGAGAAACCGCTGCCAATAACTGCATGATAATCGATGCAGAAATATACGGCATGATCCCTAAGGCAAAAACTGTAAATCTAGAAAGTGCGCCCCCAGAGAACATGTTAAACATGCCAAGAATTCCACCGCTCTGCGATTCAAATAATTTTGCAAGCACATCGGGGTCAATCCCTGGAACAGGTATGTGTGCGCCTAAACGATACACTATTAAAGCGCCCAAAACAAAAAGCAAGCGACTTTTAAGTTCACCCATTTTTCCCACTGTTTTTAACAAGCTATCTTGTGCCACAGCAATACTCTTATGCAGCTTCTAGAATTTGACCGCCAGCGGCCTCAACTGCAGCGCGGGCACCTTTGGTTAAAAGCAGACCTTGGATTTTATACTTGGCAGATACATCCCCAGATAAGAATATTTTTGCATTTCTTACTGTGCCTGAAACGATATTTGCTGCTTTTAAAGCCAACAAATCAATCACTTCATTAGGTATTAATGCTAACTCACTCGTGCGTACATGCGCTGTTTTAGCTTTAGTCATTGATTTAAAGCCACGTTTAGGCAAGCGACGTTGAATTGGCATCTGACCGCCTTCAAAACCGACTTTATGGAAGCCACCAGTACGTGATTTTTGACCTTTATGTCCACGGCCAGCTGTTTTACCTAGCCCAGATCCAATACCACGACCAACGCGACGACGTTCTTTTTTTGCGCCTTCTGCAGGCTTAATTGTATTTAATTGCATTATGCCTCTACCTTTAAGAGATAGCTAACAGCATTTATCATGCCGCGAATTGCAGCTGTATCTTGCACTTCAACTGTATGGTGCATTCGACGTAAACCTAGACCTTTTACAGTAGCTTTATGTGCCTCAATACGGCCAATTACACTTTTAACAAGAGTTACTTTAATGCTTGATGCATCTTTTTTTGCTTTAGCCATAATTAGCCTCTAATTTCTTCAACTGATTTACCGCGTTTAGCAGCGATTTGGGCTGGCGTATTCATAGACTCTAAACCATTCAATGTTGCACGAACTAGGTTGTAAGGATTGGTTGAGCCAATACATTTTGCAACCACGTTAGTTACACCCATTACCTCAAAGATTGCGCGCATTGCACCGCCGGCAATAATGCCAGTTCCTTCTGAAGCTGGCTGAATAAAAACCTTAGCTGCGCCGTGTACTCCAGTTACAGCATGGTGCAAAGTGCCGTTGGTTAAATTTATTTTTAACATACCACGACGCGCTTCGTCCATTGCTTTTTGTACTGCAACTGGCACTTCACGAGCCTTACCTTTACCCATGCCAACAGCACCATCGCCGTCACCAACTACTGCAAGAGCTGCAAAACTCATAATGCGACCACCTTTAACCGTTTTACTAACACGATTAACTGCAATCATTTTTTCGCGCAAACCATCAGTCTGCTGCTGTTGCTGTTCCATTTCTCTCGCCATCATTAACCTCTTTAGCAATCAGACCAATTAGAAGGATAAGCCGTTTTCACGCGCAGCTTCCGCCAACGCCTTAATACGACCATGATATTTGTAACCTGAACGGTCAAAGGCAACTATGCTAACACCAGCCTTTACAGCTTTTTCGGCAATTAATTTACCAATTAAAGCAGCTGCAGCAATGTTACCGCCATTTTTCAGATTATTACGAACATCGGCCTCTATCGTAGAAGCACTAACAATTACCCTATCACCAGTTTCGGCAATAATTTGTGCATAAATATGTGTATTTGTTCGGTGCACACTCAGGCGAGTAACTTTTAGATCTGCAATTCTGGCACGGGTTTTGCGTGCGCGGCGTAAGCGATTATTTACGTTGTTCATTTTTATGCCCTATTTCTTTTTGGTTTCTTTAATTGCGACAACTTCATCAGAATAACGTACACCTTTGCCTTTATATGGCTCTGGTGCTCGATATGCTCTAATTTGCGCAGCAATTTGTCCAATCACTTGCTTATCAACACCACTGAGTAAAATCTCAGTAGGTGTTGCTGTGGACACAGTTACGCCTGATGGCATCTTGTGGTTGATTGGGTGTGAATAACCTAATTCTAAATTTAATACTGCACCTTGTGCAGCAGCCTTATAGCCAACACCAACAAGCATCAACTTACGGGTGAAGCCTTGCGAAACACCATGAACCATATTAGCAACAAGAGCGCGCAATGTACCTGACATTGCCCTCGAGTGCTGTGCATCGCTAGTAGCTGCGAAAGTAATGGCGTCACCGTCGCGCTTGAGCGCAACAGAACCATCCAAAGGTTGCGACAACCTACCCAGAGGACCGATTACATCAATTGATGTAGCACTTAGCACCACTTCTACTTTAGATGGAATAGCTACCGGGTTTTTAGCAACACGTGACATTTGCTTCTCCTTAAGCCACTACGCAGAGCACTTCACCACCGATACCGGCAGCTTGGGCTTTACGATCTGTCATCACACCCTTGGATGTAGACATAATAGTCACACCAAGGCCGTTCATTACTTTAGGAATGTCTTGACTTCCCTTGTACACTCGCAAACCAGGCTTACTAATACGCTGTATGCGCTCAATAACTGGGCGACCAGCATAATATTTTAAGCTAATAGTCAGAGTGGCTTTGCCACCTTCTGTTTGCACTACAAAATCTTCTACATAACCTTCATCTTTAAGTACACTTGCAATAGCAGACTTAACATTTGAAGAAGGCATAGTCACAACCGCTTTATTGACCATTTGCGCATTACGAATACGCGTCAACATATCGGCAATCGGATCACTCATACTCATAGCTATTCCTCCTATTACCAGCTGGCTTTAGTGACGCCTGGCACTTGGCCACTCATCATTAAATCGCGTAATTTACTACGCCCAATACCGAATTTACTAAACACACCACGTGGGCGACCAGTCAATGCACAACGATTACGAAGACGCACTGGACTTGAATTACGTGGTAGAGCTTGAAATTTCATCCGAGCTTCATTACGACTTTCATGCGTGGCGGTAGCGTCACTCATTGCCGCTTCTAATTCGGCACGCTTTACAGCGAATTTACTTACTGTTGCGCGACGTTTAATTTCGCGTTCTATCATACAGGTTTTAGCCATGTCTTACCCTCTGAAAGGAAAACTGAACAATGCAAGCAAAGCTTTTGCTTCCGCATCTGTTTTAGCAGTAGTTGTAATTGTAATATTCATGCCACGAATAGCATCAATCTTGTCGTATTCAATTTCAGGAAAAATAATCTGCTCTTTAACACCCATATTATAATTGCCACGTCCATCAAATGATTTCGCAGAAATACCTCTAAAGTCACGAGTACGTGGAATTGCTACAGTAACCAGACGATCTAAAAACTCGTACATACGTTCACGGCGTAAGGTTACTTTACAACCAACAGGATAATCATCACGGATTTTAAATGCAGCTACTGATTTTTTAGCTTTTGTAACAATTGCCTTTTGACCAGCAATCTTTTCCATGTCACCAACAGCGTGTTCCATTACTTTTTTATCTGCAACTGCTTCACCAACACCCATATTTAGTGTAATTTTATCGATGCGCGGAACTTGCATTACAGAAGTATAACCAAATTGCTCAGTCATAGCCTTTACTACTGAGTCTTTATAAAATTGTTTTAAGCGCGCCATGATTTTTCCTATGCATCCACAGCTTCACCATTAGATTTGAATACGCGAATTTTGCGACCATCATCCAATGTTTTGAAGCCTACACGATCACCTTTTTGGGTCGCGTTGTTAAATAAAGCAACGTTAGAAATATCAACTGGCATTTCTTTGGCAATAATGCCCCCAGCGACACCTTTCATTGGGTTGGCTTTTGCATGCTTCTTAGCCAAGTTAAGACCCTCAACAACTACATGTCCAGAATCAATGATGCTGATTACAGCACCTTGCTTGCCTTTGTCTTTACCGGTTTTTAGGATAACTTGGTCACCCTTGCGAATTTTATTCATACAGGCTCCTACAAAACTTCTGGCGCTAATGAAACGATTTTCATGAATTTTTCAGTACGTAATTCACGTGTTACTGGCCCGAAAATGCGGGTGCCAATCGGTTCTAGCTTATTATTTAATAGGACCGCAGCGTTGCTGTCGAACTTAACCAAAGAACCGTCTGGACGACGAACACCTTTAGCAGTCCGCACAACTACCGCGCTGTAGACTTCGCCTTTTTTGACACGACCACGAGGCGCAGCATCCTTGATGCTAACCTTAATGATGTCGCCAATTCCAGCGTAACGACGCTTAGAGCCACCCAACACCTTGATGCATTGTACAGAGCGCGCACCAGTGTTATCGGCAACTTCTAGCCGAGATTGCATTTGAATCATGAGAATAATCTCCAACTTAATCCGTTAAACCAACACCAGCCATTTTTAATTAATTTAATAATTAACATGGCCGATAGACCCGGTCAGTATTGGGGCAAGAGCTATTGACTTAATTGTTTAAATTACGTCGCTCGCCAAAAGTCCAACATTGTATATTGCTAATACTATTTGCGCAATTAATATTACTTAATAATTGTACAAACTTCACTAATAAATTCAACTAACCTAACTTAAGCGGCTTTTACAACCCAAGATTTAGTTTTAGAAAGTGGGCGACTTTCAACAATAGTTACTAAATCTCCCTCTTTACAGCTATTATTTTCGTCATGTGCATGAAATTTCTTTGATTGGCGAACAACTTTTCCAATTAAAGGATGCTTCACCTTACGCTCAACCAATACCGTGACGGTTTTATCCATCTTGTCGCTAACTACGCGGCCAGTAAGACTACGTACTACTTTTGTTATTTCAGTCATAGTTACGCCTGTTTCGCTTTCTCAGCCAATACTAGCTTAACACGCGCTACATCTTTGCGTACTTTACCTAGCTGATCTACTTTAGATAATTGTTGAGTCGCAACTTGCATGCGAAGTGAAAATTGCGCACGGCGCAATTCAATTAACTCTACATTAAGCTCATCAACGCTCTTTACTCTTAAATCAATTGCTTTCATTTAGTGTACCCTTCTTAACTACCAAGTTGGCGCGTCATGAAGGTTGTTTCGATTGGCAGCTTTGCAGCAGCCAAACGGAAAGCTTCACGTGCAAGCTCTTCGCTTACACCGTCCATCTCGTATAACATTTTACCTGGTTGGATTTGGGCTACGTAAAACTCTGTACTACCTTTTCCGTTACCCATACGTACCTCCGCAGGTTTTTTAGAAATTGGTTGATCTGGGAAAATACGAATCCACACTCGACCACCGCGCTTAATATGGCGAGTCATTACTCGACGTGCAGCTTCAATTTGACGAGCCGTTAAACGACCGCGGCCAATGGCTTTTAATCCAAAGTCACCAAAACTTACTTTATTACCCGTAGTTGCGATGCCTTTATTACGGCCTTTTTGCATCTTACGGTATTTTTGCCTAGACGGTTGTAGCATCTTTAGCCCTCGCCTTTCTTGCTTTTTTTTCTGGCTCTACAGTTGGCGCATTTACAGCAACTTTTGCTGACTGTGCGTTGCCTGCGAAAATTTCACCTTTGAATACCCAAACTTTAATACCGATAATACCGTAGGTAGTTAAAGCTTCAGCAACACCGTAATCAATATCAGCACGCAATGTATGTAATGGCACACGGCCTTCACGATACCATTCAGTACGTGCAATTTCGATGCCATTTAAGCGACCTGAGCTCATGATTTTGATTCCCTGTGCACCTAGACGCATTGCATTTTGCATTGCACGCTTCATAGCACGACGGAACATAACACGTTTTTCAAGTTGCTGAGCAATTGATTGCGCAATTAATGTTGCGTCAATTTCAGGCTTACGAACCTCTTCAATATTTAAATGAACAGGAACGCCCATTAAACCTTGCAAAGTAGCGCGCAAAGACTCAATGTCTTCACCTTTTTTACCTATTACCACGCCAGGACGTGCACTGTAAATTGTAATTTTTGCATTCTTTGCAGGACGCTCAATCAAGATACGACTTACTGCCGCGCTAGCTAATTTCTTATTTAAAAACTCACGCACTTTAATGTCGCTTTGCAACATCGCAGGGAAGTTTTTGCTATTGGCATACCAACGTGAGGCCCAGTTCTTTTGAACACTCAGACGGAAACCAATTGGATGAATTTTTTGACCCATAATAATATCCCTTGGATTATCCCTTAGTTACCGACTGTCACATGAATGTGACAGGTTGGTTTTGTAATCTTGCCAGCACGACCTTTTGCGCGAGCACGAATACGTTTAAGCACAATACCTTTATCAACGCAAATTGAAGTTATTTTCAATTCGTCAATATCAGCTCCATTGTTATGTTCAGCATTAGCGATTGCAGACTCAACTACTTTTTTAATAATTTCTGCACCTTTTTTAGGTGTGAAATTTAAAATGTTAAGCGCATGATCAACTTTCTTACCACGAACAAGGTCTGCCACCAATCTAGCTTTTTGCGGAGAAAGATGAACGCCTTTTAAAATTGCAGATACTTGCATCATCAGCTCCTATTTCTTAGCTTTCTTGTCGGCAGCATGCCCTTTGAATGTACGTGTTAACGCAAACTCACCAAGCTTGTGACCTACCATGTTTTCAGAAATCAACACCGGAATGTGCTGCTTACCATTATGAATTGCAATGGTTAGACCAATAAAATCTGGGAAAATTGTAGAGCGACGTGACCAAGTCTTAATTGGTTTGCGGTCGCGAATAGCTGCTGCAGCTTCTACTTTTTTCGCCAAATGACCATCAATAAATGGACCTTTTTTAAGTGAACGTGCCATGATTACCTTACGCCTCTCGGACGACGACTAATACGCATGTTATCGGTACGCTTAGTGCTACGTGTACGATAACCCTTAGTTTTAACACCCCACGGGCTTACTGGATTCATACCAGCAGCTGTTTTACCTTCACCACCACCGTGCGGGTGATCAACCGGGTTCATCACCACACCTCGAACGGTTGGGCGAACACCACGCCAGCGCATTGCACCAGCTTTACCAATTGAACGCAGTGAATGCTCTTCGTTACCAACTTCACCCAAGGTCGCTTTGCAATCAACGTGTACGCGGCGAACCTCACCTGAACGTAAACGCAGTTGCGCATAACTACCTTCGCGAGCCAATAACTGAACAGAAGTACCAGCTGAGCGTGCAATTTGCGCGCCTTTACCAGGCTGCAATTCGATGCAATGAATTGTGCTACCTACTGGGATATTACGTAGCGGCATTGCATTACCTACTTTAATAGGCGCATCTGAACCACTGATTAACTGTGCACCAGCAGCGATTCCACGCGGCGCGATAATGTAACGGCGCTCACCGTCAGCATAACAAAGCAACGCAATGTGTGCAGTACGGTTTGGATCATACTCAATATGCTCCACTTTCGCTGGAATCCCATCTTTATTGCGGCGGAAGTCAATTAAACGATAATGCTGTTTATGACCACCACCTTGGTGACGGGTTGTAATATGACCGTTATTATTACGGCCAGCATGTTTACTTTGACTTTCCAACAGCGGCGCGTGTGGTTTACCTTTGTATAAATCTGGGGTAACTACTTTAACCACACCGCGGCGACCGGGGGAAGTTGGTTTGACTTTAACTAATGCCATCTCATCTCTCCTTATTCGGTTGCTGCAAAGTTAATTTCTTGGCCTGGCTTTAAGCTTACATAAGCCTTCTTCCAGTCATTGCGTTTGCCCACACGTTTACCAGCACGTTTAACTTTACCACCAACATTAATTACGGCAACCGATTGAACTTCAACTTTAAATACAAGCTCAACAGCCGCCTTGATTTCTGGTTTGGTTGCGTCTGTACGCACTTTAAAAGCGATTTGTTGATGCTTATCAGCAATATATGTCGCCTTTTCAGTAATTTGTGGCGCTAAAATAACTTGCAATAAACGATCTTGAGTTTTAGTAATAGCGCTCATCATGCTAGCATCTCCTCAAGTTTCTTCACTGCAGCAGCTGTTGCCACCACGTTTGGAAAGCGCACTAAACTAACTGGGTCAGCGTACTGAGCTTCAACCACCATGACGTTAATCAGGTTACGTGAAGATAAATATAAATTTTCATCAAAACTATCAGTCAGCACTAGTACAGCGCCTTGATAACCCATGCCTTTGATTTTTTCAGCCAAGGCTTTAGTTTTTGGTGTAGTCACGACAAACTCTTCAACTACATTCAAACGCTCCTGACGCACCAACTCAGATAAAATCGTTTGCATACCAGCACGGTAAGCTTTACGGTTTACCTTGTGACTGAAATTCTCGTTAGGTGAGTTCGGGAATGCACGACCACCTCCACGCCAGATTGGGCTTGAGCTCATACCTGCACGTGCGTTGCCCGTACCTTTTTGAGCGTATGGTTTTTTCGTACTATGAGCTACATTATCACGACCCTTTTGGGCGCGAGTTGCAGTACGAGCATTTGCCATGTAGGCCACAACCACTTGATGCACTAGGGCTTCATTGAACTCGCGACCAAACGTGCCCTCAGAAACTGTTACACCTTTTTTAGCTGCCTTGCCGTTTTTGTCTATTAACTTAAGTTCCATTATTTAGAACCTCCCTGAGCTTTAGTAGCTTTAGCTTTAATGGCTGGACGTACGACAACGTCGCCACCTTTAGAGCCAGGGATCGCACCTTTGATTAACAATAAGTTACGCTCAGTATCAACACGAACAATTTCAAGGTTCTGTGTAGTCACTTTAATCGCTCCCAAGTGACCTGGCATACGCTTTCCTGGGAATACTCGCCCAGGATCTTGCGCCATACCAATAGAGCCGGGTACGTTATGAGATTTTGAGTTACCGTGAGACGCCCGGTTAGATTTGAAATGATGGCGTTTAATTGCACCAGCAAAACCTTTACCTAATGATGTACCAGTGACGTCAACTTTTTGACCTGCCTCAAAAATCTCAACTGAGATATTTGCACCAGCAGTGTAGTTAGCCAACACTTCAGCTGTTACTGGGAATTCATGTACGCCAGCACCTGCAGCAGAACCTGTCTTGGCATAATGCCCAGTCAGTGCTTTATTGATGCGGTTAGCACGACGTTCACCGAAAGCGACTTGAAGGCCAGTGTAGCCATCGCTTGCGATCGTCTTAATCTGTGTCACGCGGTTTGGTACTACTTCCAGTACAGTTACTGGGATGCTTGCGCCGTCCTCAGTAAATACACGAGTCATACCTACCTTGCGACCAATAAGCCCTAAGCTCATGATCGTATCCTTATTATTTAGTTAAAAAGCCGATTACAATTGACCGACTTCTGTGAAAGACCGCGGATTATACCGAACTCTCACTTCATTGACAACTTCTATTTATAACTTAAAGTTTAGTTTCTAAGTACTTACAGTTTAATTTCTACATCTACACCAGCTGGCAAATCCAATTTCATTAATGCATCAACCGTTTTATCTGTTGGATCAATAATATCCATCAAACGCTGATGAGTACGAATCTCAAACTGATCACGTGATGTTTTGTTAACATGTGGTGAACGTAAAATATCAAAGCGTTCTATGCGTGTTGGTAATGGCACTGGGCCTTTTACCACTGCACCAGTACGTTTGGCTGTTTCTACAATTTCTTGAGCTGATTGATCAATCAAACGATAATCAAATGCTTTTAACCGAATGCGAATTTTTTGAGCTGCCATGTCTACTTTTCCTTAAAGAGCGAAGCGGTATAGTTAACTATACCGCTTAAATTTAACTGCAATATTTACTTTAAAACTTAACGACATATCACAGACACATTTTCATGCGCCCGTGATGGTTTGTTTTGTTTGTCTATTATTTTACTGATGACTCAATAGACTTTTTATCTCTTCACCTATTCGATGATTTTAGCAACAACACCAGCAC
>JBDNJL010000073.1:0-24252 GCA_041687795.1 Methylotenera sp.
TGGCAAGTATTAAGGTGTAAAGACCAAGTGTTTTAATGGTTAATCTTAAAAAGTGTTTTTTATGCATTTTCTGCCATTTTCTTTAATGAAACATAGTCAGTTTTACCGGTACCAAGTAATGGTAGCGCTTTTACCGCTACAATTTTTCGTGCAACGGCAAGTTCTGGACTGCCTAATGATTTAGCGCTGCTACTAAGATTGTCACGGTTTAAGTTTTTATCTGTAGTGTATAGGACAATGTTTTCGCCACGCTGTGCGTCATTTTGTGTGGTCGCGGCATGTTGCTGTTGCGATGATGCATGGTTTGCAATGTTTTCAACCGTTTCTAGTGAAACCATTTCACCAGCTATTTTGGCAAAGCGCTTTACACGGCCTTTGATAAATACAAACCCATCAATATCAATTTCTACAATATCTCCCGTGTTATACCAATTATCTTTTGGCGCTTGAATTACGCCAGGGTTGCCCTGCAAATAATAACCAGCCATTATATTCGGGCCACGTACCGATAATAATCCGCCATCAATAATGCCAGGTACAGTTTCTAACTTTGCCTCAATTCCAGGTAAAATTGTCCCTACTGAGCCAACTTTATTGGCCATAGGCGTATTGACTGCTAAAACAGGTGCACATTCTGTTGCGCCATAGCCTTCTAAAATTTGAATACCAAATTTATCAGCCCATGTTTTGCGTACCTCATCATTGAGTTTTTCTGCTCCTGCAACCACATAACGTAATTTGTAAAAATCATACGGGTTAGCAAATTTTGCGTAATTAGCTAAAAAGGTACTTATACTAAATAATACGGTGCAGCCACGGTCATAAATCAATTCTGGAATCACGCGGTAGTGTAAAGGTGATGGGTAAATGAATAAACGCGTTCCAGTCACAAGCGGCATAATTGCACCGCAAGTAAAACCAAACGCGTGAAACAGCGGTAATACCATCATAAATTTATCTTGAATTGAAAAATCTATGACAGATTTAATTTGCGCAATATTTGCTAAAATACTGCTGTGTGTATGAACAACACCTTTGGGTTTTCCTTCAGAGCCTGAGGTAAATAAGACCACTGTATGATCGTGTGGTTGGCTTTTTGCAATGGCTAACCTAGGAAGCCAAAGCGCAAATCCCATCAGCCATGCTTTATCAAGTAAACTAAACTCTGCACGTAAATCTTCTAAATACACTACTTTAATGTTTTGTATGCCAGTGATAATCTCTTCAAGTTTTGCGACTTTAATAAACTCTCTTGAGCTAATAATGGTTTTAATCAAAGCAATATCACAAGCGCTTTGTATGTCTGCGCTGCCAGCTGTGTAGTTGAGCATTGCAGGTGTGCGCGCAAAAGCATTCATACCAAAAATTAAACAAATAGTATTTGTCACGTTTGGCATAAGCACTCCAACGTTTTCATGCTGTACGCTTACTTTGCAAGCTAGTCTGCCTAGCGCTAAACTTTTTTTCAGTAAATCTCCGTAGGTTTCTTCCACTTGACGCATGTCTTCAACCAGAGCAGTTTTGCGGCCGTATATTGCCATGGCATCTAAAAATGCTTCAAATAAAGTGTTGATGGGCGCACTGTTAAATAGCATATTCTGCATTTCGCGTCGCATGGCATCGCCTGCGAGTTTGCGTCGTGCTTTTGACGTTAGTGCTTGAGGCATTAAAATTTGGCTAACGGGTAAGATACTGATTTTAACTTTTGGAAATAATTGTTTAGATTCGTTGCTTTGCAAGCAACTAAAGTACGAACGCGCTGCGCCATCAATACGCACTGGTAAAACCAAAGCTTCAGTTTTTGCGGCTACAAAGCCTAGCCCGTCATACACCTTCATAGGCGAACCTGTAAGCGCGATGTTACTTTCTGGAAAAACCACCACAGGTTTGCCAGCTTCTAGTAATTTAATGACTTTTTTTATGGCGAATGGTGAGGTTGGATCAACCGCTAAAAATGGAGTTAAGCGTAATATAAAGCTAAACACCCAGTGATTTAGCGAAGTAGTATGCACTACAAAAGTCGCGCGTGTGGCTAAAAATAAACTAAGTAATAAACCATCTAACATAGACTCATGATTTGCAATAATAAGTATCTTGCCTTGCTTAGGAATATTGCTAATGCCCGTGACTTCTACCCGAAAAACTATTAGGCATAAATATTTTAGTAGCTTAGCAATCATGGTTATCTCTTGAAGGTTCATTTTTTTAATGCTGATTGGTTTAGGATTCTTGGTTAATATAATCTAATACCCACTGAAGCGCCTCTAAAACTAGGTCGCTGTTAATCCAAAAAATATTTCCTTACCAATTTTTCAAACTGTCATGTTATGGCGTATTGTAATGCCTTAGTGTGCTGTTAGAGGTTAGTTGCGATATATTGAGTTCTTACTTTTTTTTAAAAGCAAGAAAATACGCTGAGAGGTGTTCATTCCTACTTGGGCGATAAAGTATAGGTGTTACTTTTAAATTATTCTAATAAGCTATTGATTGACTTCATTACTAAGTAGTTAGTTTTTAGTTTTGAGTATTAAAAAGTCTTTTTTCATCAAATTAATTGTGAAAAATGTGTCTGTCAAAAACCGTTAAGTATTTGGCGTTGCATGTTTTACATAATTGTTAGGTAATAAAAAAGGGCACCTAAGCGCCCTTTTTACAAACCTAAACTACCGAGGTTTAATTTACATATCTAGCTGTGATAAGCACGTTCACCATGTTCAGTGGTGTCTAAGCCTTCACGCTCTGCTTCTTCTGTTACGCGCAAGCCTACAATTGAATCAACCACTTTGTAGATGATGAAGCTAAATACACCAGCCCAAACAATTGTCACACCAACAGCAATAGCTTGCGTGGTTACTTGACTAGACATTGTTACGCCCTCAGCGTAGCCAACACCACCAAGACCGGCACTCATCAATACACCAGTTCCAATTGCGCCAATGATACCTGCAACACCATGGATACCGAAAACATCAAGTGAGTCATCATAACCAAGCATACTTTTTAAGCTAGTAACAGCCCAGAAGCTAGCGATACTTGCTAAGAAGCCTAGAATGATTGAACCCATTGGGCCAATAAAGCCGCAAGCTGGTGTAATAGCAACTAAACCAGCAACCGCGCCTGAAGCTGCACCTAACATTGAAGGTTTACCACGAGCAAGCCATTCTATTAACACCCAGCCCATTACTGCTGAAGCAGTTGCAAGTTGTGTATTAATTAAAGCTAATGCAGCAATACCGTCAACAGCTAGCTCACTGCCTACGTTGAAGCCAAACCACCCCACCCACAATAATGCAGCACCAATCATTGTCATTACCATGCTGTGAGGTGTCATGGCTTCTTTACCGTAGCCTAAACGTTTGCCAAGTAACATCGCACCAACCAACGCCGCAATACCCGCATTAATATGGACAACAGTACCACCAGCAAAGTCTTTTGCACCAAGCTCGCTCAAGAAGCCACCACCCCAAACCATATGGGCAATTGGCACATAAACAAAAGTAACCCATAACGCTACAAATAATAACACCGCAGAAAACTTCATGCGTTCAGCAAAACCACCCACAATCAATGCTGGAGTAATTGCAGCAAACGTCATTTGGAACGTTAAAAACACATACTCTGGGATGCTGCCACTTAATGAGTCAGGCGTAATACCAGCCATAAACATTTTAGAACCGCCACCAATGATTTGGTTTAAGCTACCACCATCTGTAAATGCAAAACTGTAGCCGTAGATAGCCCAAATAACTGAAACCATAGCAGTGATACCGAATACTTGCATAAGCACTGAAAGCATATTTTTTTGGCGCACTAAACCACCATAGAATAATGCTAGTCCTGGAATAATCATCAGTAATACCAGGATAGTTGCAACAATCATCCAAGCAGTATCGCCTTTATCAATCGTAGGCGCGGCTTCTTCTGCAATCACTGCAACTTCTACCGATTCAGCAGGAGCCAAAACTTCAGTAGCAATCATTTCAGCAGCTTGCGCAGTTTCTGGCGCAACTGCTTCTTCAGCATAAGTGTTTGCCGCAAAGCCCATGGCAGCCACTAACGCTAACATTGAAAGTATTTTTTTCATTTTGATCCCCTTATAAGGCTTCTACACCGGTTTCACCGGTGCGAATGCGATAAACTTGTTCGAGATTAAAGACAAAAATTTTGCCATCACCAATTTTGCCAGTAGCAGCAGATTTTTCAATCGCATCTATAACTTGGTCTAGTAAATCGTCTTTAATTGCGACTTCTAATTTTACTTTTGGTAAGAAATCTACTACGTATTCTGCACCGCGATAAAGCTCTGTATGTCCTTTTTGACGGCCAAAGCCTTTAACTTCAGTGACTGTAATACCTTGTACGCCGATGGCTGAAAGCGCCTCACGTACTTCATCAAGCTTAAATGGCTTGATAATTGCAGATACAAATTTCATTATCTACTCCTTGGGTTAGTGGGGGGTTAAATTTGGGGTTAATCGAAAGGATATGATTGCTTTTAAAAAAAGATAAGAGATTTATTTTTTAACCCCCTATCTTTTAATTATTACTTCTTAGAATGCACGGCTAATAGACGTCACCCAACGGTTGTCAGCTAAGTCTTTAACTTGAGCGCTACCGGCAAAGCTTGCACCACCAAAGCCACGACCGCTCCAGTAACCAGTATCACTTGCACCAACATAATATACACCAGCATTCCAGCCTTCAGAATTAGCAACTTTAAATGATTTACTTAGACCAAATTTATAGTCTGTGTAGTCAGGGTTATCCTCATTCAAAGCGTTGCCACTACTTGCGACAGTTAAATCTAGTTTGCCAGCTACATTTAAGTGGCCAACGTGGCCAATGAGTGTTAAACCGTACCATGGTAAAGGATAAGCAGCATTAAGCTCTAGATAAGTAGTACCACTTGTACCACCGTCCCAACCGGTTGCTTTCTCTGCACCAAACCAATCACCTAAGGTCACAGATGCTCTTGCACTAATCCATTTGTATGAAAGAGCAGCGTTTGCCTCGTAGGTATCCCAACGACCGCCATTGGGCGTTTGATCTGGCACGCCTAGGTAATCGTATTTTTTCCAGCTACCGTTTGGATAGAAATAACCAATTGCACCTACTGAGTAACCTAAACCTTCTACCGCTGAAATTGAGCCGCTGTAACCACCATATAAATCCAACTCAACGGATGCATCTGGGAAAGTATTTGATGAAACAGTTGAGCCAAACACGCCAGCAAAAAAACCACTAGAGTGAGCAATATCAAAGCCACCTTGTACAGCTGGGTCGTGCCATGATTGTGAAATACCACGTGTATAGTAATCTGAAACAAAACCAATGTTAGTGGTTGCTGTCCATGATGATTCAGGCTCTGCTGCTGCGGCGGCTGGAGCGGCAGCAGCAATTTCTTCTGCTGCAAATGAGGCTGTAGGCATATAAATTGCGCCAAGTAACGCTGTTAATAATAGTGATTTACGCATGTTGCTTACTCCTAATTAAATTAAACAAGAACTACAGGGCTACTCAAGCAAGCATTATGCCAACATTAATGTTGTTTAAAATCAATAACATATTTAGCATTATGTTGTTGTTATTTAACTTGCAATGCAATAAAGTCTGCTAAAATTAGTCAATATTTAAGGAATTGCATATTATGAATACTCAAAAATTAGAAGAAATATCTATTAAAATCAAAGAGATGGTAGCTAGTTCGCCACTTGGTGACATTGAGAAGAACGTTAATGCACTATTAAAGAGCGCGTTCACCAAAATGGAGCTTGTTTCTCGTGAAGAATTTGATATTCAAACTGAAGTGCTTGCTAACACTAGGAAGAAACTAGTGTTGCTTGAAGCAAAGCTTGTAGAGCTTGAAGCAACAGTAAAAAATGTGCCTGTAAAAAAGGGTTAAGTCTTGTTGTTTTTCTATCAACTAACACAAATGTTTAGCTTCAAATGAGCTTAGCCGTACTTTTTAGCCGCGCTTTAAGTGGTATGGATGCGCCTGAAGTGATTGTAGAAGTTCATCTTGCTAATGGTTTACCAAGTTTTACCATAGTTGGTTTGCCAGAAGCTGAGGTGAAAGAAAGCAAAGACCGCGTAAGGGCTGCAATACTCACCGCGCAGTTTGAATTTCCCGCGCGTCGAATCACTGTTAACCTAGCCCCAGCCGACTTGCCTAAGGAAAGTGGCCGTTACGATTTGCCAATTGCCTTGGGTATTTTAGCAGCGAGCGGCCAAATTCCAACTGAGCCATTAAGCCGTTATGAGTTTGCGGGCGAGTTAGCGTTAACAGGCGAACTGCGGTCAATACGCGGTGCGCTTGCGATGACCTCATCGATAATGATGGACAAGCCCATCAGTGAACAGAAAAAAACAACTGCACCAAAACGCGCTTTTATTTTGCCCCAAGATAGTGCGGCCGAAGCTGCATTGGTTAAAAATGCCATTATTTATCCTGCTAAGTCTTTACTAGAGGTTTGCGCGCATTTAAGTGGACACACGCCTTTAGTGCAACTAGAAGCCGTAGATACGAATAGCGAAATTACATATCCAGACTTCAGTGATGTTAAAGCGCAAATGATGGCTAAGCGCGCACTAGAAATCGCTGCTGCTGGCGGGCATAGTGTGATTTTAAGCGGTCCACCAGGCACTGGTAAAAGTATGTTGGCCAGCCGATTTGTAGGTATTTTGCCACAAATGACTGATATCGAAGCGCTAGAATCTGCCGCAATACAATCTTTAAATGGTAGTTACAAATTGGCCAATTGGAAGCGCAGGCCTTACCGTAGTCCACACCATACTGCTTCTGGCGTGGCGCTTGTAGGTGGTGGCGGTATTCCAAGGCCAGGTGAGATTAGCTTGGCGCATCATGGTGTATTGTTTTTAGACGAGCTAACAGAGTTTGACCGAAAAGTATTAGAAGTCTTGCGTGAGCCGCTCGAAAGTGGACACATCACTATTTCACGGGCGGCACGTCAGGCAGATTTCCCTGCCAACTTTCAACTCATTGCAGCAATGAATCCATGCCCGTGTGGCTATTTAGGTCACCACAACAATAAATGTCGCTGTACGCCTGACCAAGTGTCACGCTATAAGGCCAAAATTTCTGGCCCGCTGCTAGACCGTATTGATTTACACATTGAAGTGCCTGCACTTAAAGAAGAAGAGCTTACGCAAGCGAGCGTGAGTGAAGATTCATTTATTATTCGTGCGCGCGTAGAATGTGCCCGTCAAAAAGCGTTAAGTCGTCAAGGTAAACCTAATAACTTGCTCGGTACTAAAGAAATTGATCAATATTGTGCGTTAGACGATTTGAGTTTAACCCTGTTAAAAACAGCCATTTCACGTTTAAATTTGTCTGCCCGGGCGTATCACCGCATATTAAAAGTAGCGCGTACTATTTGCGATTTAAGTGATGAAACGCATATTCAGCCAGCGCACATTGCAGAAGCGGTGCAGTATAGGCGTCATGATATTTAAGCCAATGTTATAATTCTGCACAATTATTGATAATCAATGTTAAGCGTAAATGCAACCTATCTACTCAGCCACCGAGCAAGCTCTCCGTAACCTTCTCGCTAAGCGCATCTTAATTTTAGATGGCGCCATGGGCACCATGATCCAGCAATATAAATTGACTGAAGCAGACTACCGCGGTGAGCAATTTAAAGACTTTGCCGCGCCAGAAGGTGAACGTGAGCTATTTGTAAAAGGCAATAACGAGTTACTTACGCTCACGCAACCACAGATTATTTCTGAAATTCACGAAAAGTATCTGGCTGCAGGCGCAGACATCATCGAAACCAATACCTTTGGCGCCACCACTGTTGCACAAGATGATTATCACATGGGGCATTTAGCCTATGAGATGAACGTTGAAGCAGCCAAACTTGCCAAAGCGGCATGCGTAAAATTTGGCACCCCTGATAAACCACGCTTTGTTGCAGGGGCACTTGGCCCAACGCCCAAAACTGCCAGCATTTCGCCAGATGTAAACGACCCAGCTGCCCGTAATGTGAGTTTTGATCAGTTAGTGACTGCTTACTTAGACCAAACGCGGGGCTTGGTGGCGGGTGGTGCCGATATCTTAATGGTAGAAACCATTTTTGATACGCTTAATTGTAAGGCTGCGTTATTTGCCATTGATACATACTTTGAACAAACCAATACGCGCTTACCCATTATGCTTTCTGGCACAGTGACTGATGCATCAGGCCGTATTTTGTCTGGTCAAACAGTAACCGCGTTTTGGAATTCCGTAAGGCATGCTAAACCACTGACAATCGGCTTAAATTGTGCACTTGGCGCAACCTTAATGCGGCCGTATGTTGAAGAGCTATCAAAAATAGCTGATACATTTGTGTGCATTTATCCAAATGCAGGTTTACCAAACCCTATGAGCGATACTGGTTTTGATGAAACGCCAGACGTGACATCTAGCCTGCTTAAAGAGTTTGCGACAAGTGGTTTTTTAAATATGGCAGGTGGCTGTTGCGGTACAACGCCAGCTCATATTGCGGCAATTTATAATGAAATTAAAACGATAACGCCACGAATTGTGCCGCAGTTGCCGCGTACAATGAAGCTCGCAGGTTTAGAACCGTTTATGGTTGATGATGCCTCTTTATTTGTCAACGTAGGCGAACGTACCAATGTCACTGGTTCAAAAGCTTTTGCGCGGCTCATTATTAATGAGCAATATGATGAAGCGCTTACTGTAGCGCGCCAGCAAGTAGAAAACGGTGCACAAGTGATTGACATTAACATGGACGAAGGCATGTTAGATGCCATAAAAGCCATGACGCACTTTTTGAATTTAATCGCTAGTGAACCTGATATTGCTCGCGTGCCAATTATGATTGATTCAAGTAAATGGTCAGTAATTGAAGCCGGTTTAAAGTGCGTACAAGGCAAAGCGATTGTAAATTCAATCTCAATGAAAGAAGGCGAAACAGAGTTTATTCGCCAAGCTACTCTATGCAAACGTTATGGCGCGGCCGCCATTGTGATGGCGTTTGATGAAAAAGGCCAAGCAGATACGTTTGAGCGAAAAACCGAGATCTGTAAACGTGCGTATGATTTGTTAGTAGAGAAGGTCGATTTTCCGCCAGAAGATATTGTGTTTGACCCCAATATTTTCGCCATTGCCACAGGTATTGAAGAGCATAACAACTATGCAGTAGATTTTATTAATGCCACGCGCTGGATCAAAGAAAACCTACCCTATGCCAAAATTTCAGGCGGCGTTTCAAATGTAAGTTTTAGCTTTAGGGGTAACGACCCTGCACGTGAGGCAATTCATACGGTATTTTTATACCATGCAATACAAGCAGGCATGACCATGGGCATTGTTAATGCAGGCATGATGGGTGTTTATGATGATTTAAATCCTGAACTCAAAATACGAGTTGAAGATGTGGTACTAAACCGTCGAGCAGATGCTACTGACCGCATGATTGAAATTGCTGGCACGTTGGTCGCAGGTGGCAAAAAAGAAGCTGCAACGCTTGAATGGCGAGGCGAGCCGGAGGCAATGAAGCCCGTTGAAAAGCGCTTAGCACATGCCATGGTGCATGGCATTACTGAGTTTATTGTAGAGGACACTGAAGAAGCGCGCCAAAAAGTAGCTGCGAGCGGTGGTAGGCCAATTCATGTGATTGAAGGGCCATTGATGGATGGCATGAATGTGGTGGGTGATTTATTTGGACAAGGTAAAATGTTTTTACCGCAGGTAGTAAAATCTGCCCGCGTAATGAAGCAAGCAGTAGCGCACTTAATCCCTTTTATTGAGGCTGAAAAAGCTGCAGACGAACAACGTACTGGCATTGTGGCTAAACCAAAAGGCAAAATGGTGATTGCCACGGTTAAAGGCGATGTTCATGACATAGGCAAAAATATTGTGTCTGTCGTGTTGCAATGCAATAATTTTGAAGTTGTGAATATGGGTGTGATGGTGCCAGCGGCAGAAATTTTAGCCATGGCAAAAGCCGAAAATGCCGATATTATTGGTTTATCAGGGCTAATTACGCCGTCGTTAGAAGAAATGACGCACATTGCCCGTGAAATGCAACGCGACCCTTATTTTCAAGAGAACAAAACGCCGTTATTGATTGGTGGCGCAACCACCTCGCGTGCGCACACAGCAGTTAAAATTGCGCCATACTACGATGGGCCAATTGTTTACGTGCCAGATGCTTCACGCTCTGTTACTGTGATGCAAAATCTACTTACACCAGAAACCCGCGGTGCATATTTAGCTGAAATTCAAGCAGATTATGAAAAAGCTCGCACACAACATGCCAATAAAAAAGGCGCGCCTATGTTGACCATTGCGCAAGCGCGTGCAAATAAAGCCAAACCCTTATTTGCTGGCGAGTATGCGCCAGTGAAGCCTAAATTTATTGGCAGACGTGAAATTAAGAATGCAGATTTAAGCATCATTGCGCAATATATTGATTGGACACCATTCTTTCAAACGTGGGATTTAGCAGGGTTTTATCCAGCCATTTTGAAAGATGAGGTGGTTGGCGAAGCCGCCATTAAATTATTTAGTGAAGCGCAAGCCATGCTAAAAAAAATAATTGATGGTCGCTGGCTTACGGCAAACGGGGTCGTGGCTTTATTGCCTGCCAATACTGTCAATGAAGATGACATCGAAATTTATCTTGACGAAACACGAAGTCAAACGGCATTTACTTGGTACGGCATGCGCCAACAAACGGTAAAACCTGTGATTGATGGTGTACCACGACCTAACCAATGCTTAAGTGATTTTATAGCACCTAAAGGGGTTGAAGATTACATTGGTTTATTCGCTGTTACCGCAGGTTTGGGTATTGATAAACATGAAAAGCGCTTTGAGGCCGCACATGACGATTACAGTGGCATTATGCTCAAAGCCTTGGCAGATCGTCTGGCAGAAGCCTTTGCAGAATATATGCATGAGCGAATTCGGCTAGATTTTTGGGGTTACGCTGCAAAAGAAGATTTAGCAAAAGAAGCGCTGATTAAAGAAAAATATCAAGGTATTCGCCCTGCGCCAGGCTACCCAGCTTGCCCAGACCACACGGTTAAACCTGATATGTTTAAAGTGTTACAAGCCGAAGCGATTGATATGCAACTAACAGAATCGTTCGCCATGTTACCCGCCGCCGCGGTATCAGGGTTTTATTTATCACATGCAGAATCTAAATACTTTAGTGTAGATAAAATTGGTGAAGACCAATTGATTGACATGGCGAACCGTCGCGGCTTAACTAAAGAGTATTTAGAACGATGGCTCGCACCTAATCTGTCGTAAATCGCTTCGTTAAATGGGCAAAAATGTGACTATAAAAAACGGTTAAGTTTTTTTCAATGAAAAGTCCTTAACGCGTACTCTGTTTGCTAAAATCCGTTAACTCTTAAATTAAATTCAATATGCATATTCACATATTAGGTATTTGCGGCACTTTCATGGGCGGTATTGCGGTGCTGGCAAAGGCCGAAGACCACAAAGTCACAGGCTGTGATGCTAATGTCTATCCACCGATGAGCACGCAACTTGAAGCGCAAGGTATTAAACTGATTGAAGGTTTTGATTCTGCGCAAACCGCGCTAAATCCTGATGTTTATGTGATTGGTAATATCGTGACGCGTGGTAATCCACTGATGGAAGAAATTCTAAATAAAGGATTACCTTATATTTCTGGCCCACAATGGCTAGCAGAAAACGTGTTACAAAGTAGATGGGTATTGGCTGTGGCAGGTACGCATGGCAAAACAACTACAGCATCAATGTTAGCTTGGATTTTGGAATATGCAGGATTAGCGCCTGGTTTTTTAATTGGTGGCGTACCGCAAAATTTTGGTATTTCTGCGCGGTTACCAGGCAAACCCAAGCAAGATACCAAAAGCCAATCACCTTTTTTTGTAATCGAAGCAGACGAATATGACACCGCTTTTTTTGATAAGCGCTCAAAATTTGTGCACTATCGCCCACGCACTGCAGTATTGAACAATCTAGAGTTTGATCACGCTGATATTTTTCATGACCTAGCTGCGATTGAAACGCAGTTTCATCATTTAGTTCGAACCGTGCCACAAACGGGCTTAATTGTTGCTAATGGTAATGAAGACAGTATAAACCGCGTGTTTGAAAAAGGGTGCTGGACGCCGGTAGAGAAGTTTGGCGGTGCAAACGGCAATTGGCAAACTTGTAATGAAGCGGATGATGGTAGTTTTGAAGTGTTGCTAAACGGAATAAATATGGGTCGCGTCAATTGGCAGATTTTTGGACAGCACAACCAAATGAACGCACTCGCTAGCATTGCAGCAGCACGGCATGTTGGCGTATCTGTAGTGGTGGCGATTGAGGCACTTAGCCAATTTGAAAATGTAAAACGCCGCATGGAAACGCGCGGTGTGGTAAATAATATTACGGTGTACGATGATTTTGCACACCACCCAACAGCGATTACAACCACCGTTGCAGGTTTGCGTGGCAAAGTGGGTGATGCAAGAATACTAGCTGTGCTTGAGCCGCGCTCAAATACCATGAAGCTCGGTGTGATGAAAGAAGCTTTGCCTACCAGCTTAAAAGAAACAGACCTAGTATTTTGTTATGATGCAAATTTAGGTTGGGATGCAGTTGAAGCCCTAGCGCCGATGAAAGAAAAAGCGAGCGTGTTTAATGATTTAAATGCACTAGTGACTGCAGTGAGTAACGTTGCAAAACCGGGTGACCATATTTTAGTAATGAGTAATGGTGGTTTTGGTAATGTGCATCAAAAGTTATTAGATGCACTTGTGAAGTGCAATTAAGTTAATATCGTTTGAATAAAAAAGCCACCCACACATTAGCATGTTTAAAAAAACGAGATTAACTGCATGTTATCTTTAGTTGTAAAGCTCAAAGCAGCTAGTGTGATGACGATTGCAATTTGGCTTTCTATTGCAATACATGCAGTTATTTTAAGTGTGCATTTTGAGCCTGAACTTAAAAAATTTGCGGATAAATTACCTGTGCTTGAAGTCATGCTGGTTAATTCAAAAACGCAAACTAAACCACATAAAGCGGATGTAATGGCGCAAGCGAATCTTGATCGCGGAGGCAACACTGACTTAAATCGCAAAATGAAATCAGCTTTACCAGCCGTTAAACAGCAAAGTTCTGAATTTACTGTAAACCCTACTATTCAGCCAAAATCTGCAGCTAAAGCAGCGAAAAAAGCCGCACCTTTAATTAAAGAACAAAAGCGCGTAGCGGCATTAGAAAAGCAAGCTCAAGAATTACTCACGCAAATTAATTCAGCGACAAAAGTAGAAGCGCAAACTGCACAACAAGCAGCCGCAAAAGAAACGCAAACCGATAATCAAAAATCCCTCAGCAAACAAAATATTAATGATATTACGGCCGCCATGCTAGAGATGGATAGATTGGAAGCGTTAATTTCCAAGCAACAAGATGAATACCAGAAGCGCCCAAAACGTAAATTTATTGGTGCGCGCGCTAAAGAATACCGCTATGCTATGTATGTGGATGCTTGGCGCCAGAAGGTGGAAAAAGTGGGTAACTTAAATTATCCCCAAGCGGCTAAAAATTTAAAACTCTATGGACAGCTCCAACTAACAGTATCGATTAAGGCAGATGGTACTATTGAAGATATTGAGTTAAACCGTAGTTCTGGGCATAAAATTTTAGATGAAGCGGCGAAACAAATTGTGCGAAAAGCCGCGCCTTACAAACGCTTTCCAGAAGACGTGCGTAAAGAAATAGATATTTTGAGTATTACACGCACTTGGACATTTACAAAAGAAGACGCGCTCGCAACTCAAGATTAATCTTTAATTTAAAATAATATAAAATGACCAATTACTTTCAACATCACGTATTTTTTTGTTTAAACCAGCGCGAAGATGGCGCGGCATGCTGTATGGATAAAGGTGCAGAAGCTGCGTTTGATTACATGAAGAAACGTGTAAAGAAACTGGGTTTAAATGGAAAAGATAAAGTGCGCGTGAACCGCGCTGGTTGTTTTGATCGCTGTGATGAAGGGCCGTTACTAGTGATTTATCCGCAAGCGATTTGGTACACGTTTGTTGATAATGAAGACATTGACGAAATTATCGAAAGCCATTTAGTAAATAATCAACCTGTAAAACGCTTGATGCTGGATTAAATGCATAAACGTTTTAGTTCATAAGACGTTAATCTAATTAAGTTATAATTTAAGCTGAATGGCCACTTTTAAGGCATCTATTTGCAGCAAACTTAACGGTTTTTCACAGACACATTTTTCGTTATTTATCGTTCGTGTCACTTCTCCCCAATGCGAATTCGGAAAGTGTTTATCTTCTTCAAAGCGCGGAATAATATGCCAATGTAAATGCGGTGTTTTATTACCTAAACTCGCTAAATTAATTTTAGTCGGGTTTAATAAATCGCGTAAAGCCTGCTCTACCACATAGACGGTTTGCATCAAGCGACTACGGTCAAGAATAGGCAAGTCTGTCATTTCTTTTACGTGCGCGAGCAGTTCAACACGGCAATAACCTGGATAATCAGCATCACCCAATAACACCACTCGACAAAAATCATCTTGCCACAGTATTGTAAGCTCGCTTGGTTCGCAGAGTGAGCAAAACATTTTAAGAAGCAGCTAACATGCGCTCTAAAGTCAGCTTGGCTAATTTAGCTTCATGCGCTGGTACTTTAATTTGGTTCACAATATTGCCAGCTACCAAATTTTCTAAAGTCCAAGCTAAATGTTGCGGGTCAATACGCGCCATCGTCGAACATTCACAAACCACATGGCTCATAACTGCACCAATTTGCCTTGAGGTTTCATATTTTCAGCTAAACGATTCACCAAATTAAGCTCTGTGCCCACTAACCATTTAGTATTGGCTGGTGCTTCAGACACAGTTTTTAAAATATATTCTGTTGAGCCTACATAGTCAGAATTTAAACATACTTCAAATGGTGCTTCAGGATGTGAAATCACAAAGCCATCGGGATGTTCTGCACGAAATTTGGTAATGTTTTGCAAACGGAACATCTGATGCACCGCGCAATGACCTTTCCAAAGCAAAATTTTAGCATTTTTAATTTGCTCAATGGTTAAGCCACCCATTGGTTGGTCAGGATCCCAAATAGGCATTTGCTCTAATGGAACACCCATTTTATGCCCAGACCATCTGCCAAGATTTTGGTCTGGAAAAAACAAAACTTTTTCGCGCTGTGCAAAGCCCCACTCAATAATTTTAGTGGCGTTCGTGCTAGTGCAAACAATGCCGCCATGCTCACCGCAAAACGCTTTTAAATCCGCGGCAGAATTAATGTAAGTGATGGGCGTAATCTGCTCATCAAAATTCAATACTTTGTTTAGCTCGCGAAAGCTACGTTCCACCTTCGCTAGGTTAGCCATGTCCGCCATAGAACAGCCAGCGGCTAAGTCTGGCAGAATTGCAATTTGGTCTGGACGACTTAATATATCGGCCACTTCTGCCATAAAGTGTACGCCTAAAAACACGATAAATTCAGCGTCTAAATTTTCGCTATAACGCGATAATTTAAGCGAGTCGCCTGTGTAATCAGCATGGCGATATACCCCTTCATTTTGGTAATGGTGGCCTAAAATCACTAAGCGTTTACCGAGTTTTTCTTTCGCGGCAATAATGCGACGTTGGCAATCTGCATCATCAGTTGCCTCAAAACGCTCAAATTTAATCGGCACACTTTTTACTGTGTTTGCGGTTGTAGGATTAGGTATGGTGATTTCTGTTTGCATAAGTTATGTTTAAACCAATTAAACGCTAATAATTAAAACGTTAAGTTATTAAGATTTTACGCCGTTTTAACAGCAAGCGTGAGTCCGTGACGTTCGCCCAATAAACGTAATGCTTCAACATTTGTCCATGAAAAAACGCGTGTAGCCGCTTCGCGCCAGTCAACCCATTCATAGTTCACATGCTCATCTGGTGCCATTTTAATTGGCAAGGTTGAAGGTAGCATCAAGCCAAATAGATGCTCGGTATTTTGCGTTACACCTGGCGCGTAACGATAGCGCCAATGCTCATAAATTTCATAAAGATTTGAAGTTTGCCAATCTTGCAAATCAAATTGTTTGGCATCTAAGCCAGTTTCCTCTAGCACTTCTCTGATAGCTGATTGCTTTATCGTTTCATTTTTTTCTAAACTACCTGTTACCGACTGCCAAAAGTCTTTTTTATCAGCACGTTCTAAAATAAGCACTTGTAAATCAGCTGTGTGAATCAGCACTAATGCAGAAGTTGGGGTTTTAAACATACAGTGTTTTTAGTTAAGTAGCAGTTAGCTTAGATTTAGCATTCACTAAGTTTTTAGGTAACTGAAACACTACACTTTCAGTGACGCCATGAAGCTCTTGCACGTGGTTTGCGCCTAAATTTTGTAACGCTTGAATCACTTCTTTTACTAATATTTCTGGTGCTGACGCACCCGCTGACACACCAATCCGCTTTTTACCTAATAACCATTCGGGTTTTAAGTAACTTGCGTTATCTACCATGTAAGATTCAACACCTTGATTTTGTGCTACTTCACGAAGGCGATTTGAATTTGAGCTATTAGGTGAGCCGACAATGATGACTAAATCGCAGTCTTTTGCCATGATTTTAACTGCATCTTGGCGATTTTGCGTGGCGTAACAAATATCATCACTTTTTGGCGCTTGAATATACGGAAACTTTGTTTTTAAAGCGTTGATCACTAAAGCTGCGTCATCCATAGAGAGCGTAGTTTGTGTTACAAAAGCAAGTTTGAGCGGATTTTTTACGGTCAACTTTGCCACATCTTCAGGTGTTTCAACGAGATACATACCCGCACGACTTTGCCAATCTTTCGCTTCCATTTGCGACTCGGCATCGGTAATGTCCAATTCGACCTGACCCATTTCAATTTGACCCATAGTCCCCTCAACTTCAGGGTGACCTTTATGGCCAATCATCACAATCTCCATATTCGCTGCGCGCATTTTAGCAACTTCAATGTGCACTTTAGTTACTAGCGGGCAAGTGGCGTCATAAGCAGTTAAGCCACGCGCATTTGCTTCAGCACGAACGGCTTTAGAAACACCATGCGCGCTAAAAATAACGGTGCTACCAGTTGGAATTTCATCTAACTCTTCAACAAACACTGCGCCTTTATTTTTGAGTTCATCCACTACAAATTTATTGTGCACGACTTCATGACGTACATAAATGGGTGCTCCAAACTTCTCTAATGCCTGCTCTACAATAATAATCGCGCGGTCAACGCCTGCGCAAAACCCACGCGGGTTCGCCAATAGAATATCTAAATTTTCTTGCGTGTTTGATGTGAGAATTTGTTTATTTGTCATGCTGATTTTTTCAAAAATTTAACCACAATGTATAATGCATAATATTAACCTAAATCAGGATTTGCTTAAAATCTAAGCACGCGTAAAAATGAATAAAAATGCAACTCAAAACGCAGTCACTAAAAATACAGCTACATTGCTCATTACTTGCCCTGATAGTAAAGGTATTGTAGCTGCGATTGCTGATTTTTTATATCAACACAACGCCAACATTTTGCATGCAGATCAGCATCAAGATGCAGAAAATAATCTGTTTTTAATGCGTGTTGAGTGGGATTTAGCAGGTTTTTCAATCGCGCCTACAGATTTTGCGCAACATTTTTCTGCAATCGCCAAACGTTTTAGCATGGAATGGCAACTTAATCTGTCACAAAAACCGTTGCGTGTAGCCATTATGGTCTCACAATACGACCATTGTTTAGCGGATTTGTTGCATCGCCACAAAGGTGGTGAATTACATTGTGAAATTCCGCTGATTATTAGTAATCATCGTGACACTGAAGCATTGGCGAAATTTTATGGCGTAGATTTTCACCATATTGAAGTGACTAAAGATAATAAGTCCAGTGCGGAGGCTAAGCAGTTTGCGTTGTTTGATGAGTATAAAATTGATTTAATTGTATTGGCGCGATATATGCAAATATTATCCCCAGACTTTGTCGCGCGGTATCCAAAACAAATTATCAATATTCATCATTCATTTTTACCTGCATTTATTGGCGCAAGGCCTTATCATCGTGCGTTTGAGCGTGGCGTTAAATTGATTGGCGCTACAAGTCATTACGTGACTGCGGTGTTAGATGAAGGTCCAATTATTGAGCAGGATATTGACCGCATTTCTCACCGCGACCAAGTGGAAGATCTGATTCAAAAAGGCCGCGATTTAGAACGTATTGTGCTATCAAAAGCGGTGCGTTGGCATATTGAAAACCGTATTTTGCTGTACGCCAATAAAACGGTAATTTTTGACTAAAGCATCAAGTAGCTGATTAAACTAAAAAATGTGTCAGTAAAAAACGGTTAAGTTTTTTATAGTGATATGGTTAAACCGTTAAATTTTTACACACACAAGTTATTTAAGTTAATATTTGCTCATTAGCAAATAAATCAGCCACTAATTCACGTTTTTTAATTAAGTGGCAAGTTACGTCATCCACCATCACCTCTGCGGCTCTTGGGCGCGTATTGTAATTACTTGCCATACTCATGCCATAAGCACCTGCCGACATAATCGCCAGCAAATCACCTTCTGCCAAATCCAGCGCTCTATCGTGACCTAAAAAGTCACCGCTTTCACATACTGGACCAACAATTTCGTAGGTTTGAACTTGACTAGTTTTACTATGATTTGCTTGCTCAACTTTTTGAATATCATGATACGCGTCATACAAAGCTGGGCGCATTAAATCGTTCATGGCTGCATCTACAATGGCAAAATTTTTCGCTTCGGTATGTTTTAAATACTCCACTTTTGTGAGCAATACACCAGCATTGCCAACCAACGCCCTACCTGGCTCAAACACTAGCTTAACTTTACGCGCGCCCAATTTTTCGCGCATGGCTTTGGCGTAAGCTTCAAAAGCGGGCGGTGTTTCATCGCTGTAACAAATGCCAATGCCGCCACCTGCATCAATATGTTGAATATGAATATTATTTTCTGCTAGCGCATCTACTAAATCTAACACGCGGTCAAACGCCTCTAAAAACGGTGATAACTCAGTAATTTGTGAGCCAATGTGACAATCCACGCCATGTATTACAATATTGGGCATCGCCGCTGCGCTTAAATAGATATTAAGCGCATCTTCATACGCCACGCCAAACTTATTGTTTTTAAGCCCTGTAGAAATATAAGGATGCGTTTTTGCATCGACGTTGGGGTTAACGCGTAGCGATACAGGTGCAACTTTACCCATGCTTGCAGCCAGTGCATTTAAACGGTTTAACTCGCTTGCAGATTCCACATTAAAGCAAAAAATGCCCACTTCAAGCGCATGTTGCATTTCTGCCGCGGTTTTACCTACGCCAGAAAACACAATTTTTTGTGGGTTGCCGCCAGCAGCTAATACCCGTGCAAGCTCACCACCAGAAACAATGTCAAATCCAGCACCTAGTTTTGCAAACAAATTAAGTATCGCCAAACTTGGATTCGCTTTCACTGCAAAACATACCAAATGGTCACAGCTGTTAAAACCATGGCTAAAATTTTGATAAGCTTCAGTCAGTGCTTGTTTAGAGTAAACATAACAAGGCGTGCCAAACTCTTTGGCAATGTTGCTAAGTGCTACGTTTTCGGCATGTAGTAATGTATTTTTGAGGGTAAAAGAATTCACGGTCATCACAATAAATTTAAAGCGTTAGAGTATTTAGTTTTTAACTGGAGCAAGCTCAGATGGGCTGCTTTGAGTTGTAGGGTCTGCTGGTTGAGCCTGCGGATATTGCCGCTCTGGAATATACAAAGGGCCTTTAGTACCGCAACCATTTAAAGCCATGCAAACACTTAGCAAGCACAAAGCTTTAGTCATGTTTTTTTGCATTTTTTACACACTAAAAATAGTTAAGATAGGCGTCATTTTAACATAAAGCACTCGCCACGTATTTGATGCATGCGATATGCAAAATGTGTCTGTAAAAAACCGTTAAGTTTTTTACAACTTAGAGCAAAGCCGTTAAGTTTTCTAACATGCTGGTATATTTTAAATACATAAACATGTGTGTAATATCAAGTTTGGTAGATTTAATGACCGCTTATCAGTTCATTTTTGCCGATTATCGGTAACTAGTAGACATGGGCATTTGATAATTAGATGATTCAAATTAAGAAAAGGGGATAAGAATGCGTAATATTATTAAACCAAGTAATAGTAATGGATTCTCTCTGATAGAACTCATGGTTGTTGTGGCGATTATCGGCATTATTGCCGCAATCGCGCTGCCAGGTTATGCAGATTATGTGCGTCGTGGCAAGGCAGCTGAAGCGACCTCTACGCTTGCTGATTTAAAAAATCGTATGGAACAATATTATCAAGACAATAGAACATACCTAGATATTGGTGGTTTAACAGCACCATGTACTCCAGCTGCAGGCACAACAAGATTTTTTACTTACGTATGTGCTTTAAGAACCGCCGACACATTCACCTTAGCTGCAACAGGAGTTGCAGCGCAAGATATGGCTAATTTTGTTTTTTCAATTAACGAAAACAATCTAAAAACATCTACCTTTGACGGCAACGTTTGTAACACTCGTTGGCTCACTTCTAAAACAAGCACTTGTTAAATGATGCGCTTTCATACAAACACAATATATCCGAGGCTAAGTCATCAACGTGGCTTTAGTATTGTTGAGCTAATGATTGCGGTGGTGATATTGGCAATTCTAATCTCGGTCGCGGTGCCTGGCTATACGAGCTTTATTGCAAACTCTCAGATTCGTACGACAGCAGAATCTATTACAAATGGTATATCAACCACTAGAGCAGAGGCCGTAAAAAGAAACGCGCAAATCAGATTCACCTTAAATAATGATACCTCTTGGCAAATTGGCTGTGTCATAGTTGTCGTTGGCGTTTGCCCAGCAATAATACAAGCTAAAGCAGCTAAAGAAGGTGCTAACGGCACTGTTAGTCTAATTATTACAGGTGCTAATAATCTTATTTTTACAAGCTTAGGAACAGTGCTTAATACACCAGGACAGCTTGGAGCCGTAGAGGTTGACTCCACAACGATTCCAGCAACTGATAGTAAAGAGCTTAGAGTTGTCGTGAATGGAAGCAGTGTAAAAATGTGTGATCCTAGCGTCATTGCAGCTGATGATCCAAGACGCTGCATCTAAATGCACTAATTAAAAAAATATAATTAATATGAAACCAACTACAAAAGTCGCTAAAAATTACAAACACCAACAAGGCGTCGTGCTCATTGAATCGCTTGTTGCCGTGCTAATTTTTTCAATGGGTATTTTAGCTTTAGTCGGCCTACAAGCCGCAATGATTAAAAATACAACTGAAAACAAGCAACGCGCTGATGCAAGTTTTATCGCTCAAGAGCAATTAGCAAGAGTGTGGACTAGCAATCATACGAGCTTGGCTGATTCAGCTGGCCAAATTGACGTATCGGACCAATTGCCCAATGGTTTGGTCAATGTGATAGTTGAGTCTAGAGGGCTTGTGACTGCAAGTGTTACTTGGCAAAGCCCAGGTCAAGACGCGCATAGGTACCAAGCATCTACCTACATTGATTCAAGATTTACTGATTAATTACTGACACTCAAAACATTTAATAAGATGCACGCATATTTTTAAACTGACCTAAATATGAAAAATTACAGCCAACACAATTTTGCAAAGAATCTGTCTAAACAGCGCGGCTTTAGCTTAGTAGAAATCATGATAGGCATGGTTCTCGGCCTCATTGCCACATTGGTAATTGTCAATGTTTTTAGTGTCTTTGAGCAGCAAAAGCGTAATACCACTGGCAATTCAGATGCACAAACAAATGGCGCAATCGCATTATTTAATATTCAGCGAGATGCAGAAATAGCTGGATATGGCTTGCCCGTTTATGACACAGAGTTTAGTCCATTTCTTTGTGGCACAGAAAATGATGCGACGGCTGCCAACATTACGACTTTTGATCATGACGCTAATCCTGCAACCCCGCTCATTGGGCTGTCACCAGTAGTCATTTTGGATGGTGGAATCAACGGTAGTGATGAATTTGCGATTAGGTCAGGCGATTCTAGTCGTGGTGGTATTCCTATGAAGTTTTATAACACGCCTACAGACACTGTCAATGTAGATACAAACTTAGGTTGTGCAGTGGGGGATGTCGCCCTAATGGTTTCGCCTAATAACAACGCAAGTTGCCAAATGGTAATAGTGCAAACCGCCGTTGCTGGTGGAAATACCATTCAATTTCAGCCAAATGCCGCAGCTATGCCCAGTGGCGGCAAATTTGCTTGTTTAGGAAGATGGAACGAATTTAGGTATACCGTACTAAATAATCGTTTAATGCGCTCTGGTGCGCTTAATCAGCTCGGCAACATTGATGCCACGCCAGTTACAGTTGTTAGCGATGTTGTAATGATGCAGGCGCAATATGGTATTTCAAACACCGCCAATAGCAATATAGTGACGCAGTGGGTAAACCCCACCGCAGCTTGGGAAACTATCAATAATGTGGCTGCAAGAAATAGAATTAAGGCAATTCGTATTGCCGTAGTCACGCGTAACGGCTTATTAGAAAGTACAAACGTCACAGCAACTTGTAGCTCACTTAGTGCCCCAATGCCCACTGGCTTGTGCGCCTGGGCTGGCTCAGTGGCTTCGCCAGCACCCGCCATTAATTTACAAAATGCAGACTGGAGACGCTATAGGTATCGTGTTTATGAATCAATTATCCCTTTACGCAATGTTATTTGGTCTGGGAGTGCTTTTTAAATGAAACCGATAAACTTTAAATCAGGTTGCAACAAACAACACCAAAGCGGCATTGTGCTATTTATTGCAATGGTTGCATTAGTCGTTATGTCATTGTCGGCTGTGGCGCTTATTAGGTCAGTGGATACCAATAGTTTAATTGCTGGCAATTTATCATTTAAGCAAACGTCGGTTGTGTCTTCAAGCTTCGGTATTGAAAGCGTATCTGATTTTTTAGGCGGTAAGTTAGACAACTATGCATTTCAAGATGACCGCTCTAATGGGTATTACGCCCTATGTACTGCGACCCAGTCATCGGCAACTAGTCTTTGTGATGGTGCGTTATTGTTAACGCAAGCCAATTTGTGGAGCCCTGGCGTTAACAGTCGTTTAGCAGAGGGTTTAAATCTTACCAATGGTATAGATGCTTACGGCAACACAATTCAATATGTGGTGGAGCGCATGTGTCGTGATTTTGACCCGGCGGCTAACCCTGCAGGGTCAGCCACAAAAAGTAGATGTTTGTTAGCCAGACGTACTAACGATAATGGTAGTAAAAGTAATAAAAACGAGTTTGAAGTTGGTGGACCAGAAGCGGTCACCGATTTGCCAATTTTTCGGGTAACGGTGCGCGTTTCTGGCCCTAAAAATACAGTTAGTTATGTGCAAGCCTTTATTTCATAAAGAGACTATAAAATGAAAAAAATATCTAATTTACAAAAACTAGGTTTAATTGTCAGTTTAGTTTTTAGTATCACCTGTTCAACTATCGTACAAGCAGATGTTGTTAAAATAAGTAGTAAGCCACTTGTGGATTCAACAGTATCTGATGTACTGCCTAATTTAATGTTTGTACTAGATAACTCAGGCAGTATGGGCTGGGACTTCACGCCAGATTGGGCTGATGACTCTACATATGGTGGCGTCACTAATTTCAACTTATTTAAAAATTCAGTATTTAACACACAGTACTATGACCCTAGTATTCGCTACACGCCAGCGGTAAATTTTGATGGTAATAGCCGTGGTGATCAGTTATCACCATGGACTTCTGTTAAAAACGATAATTACAATGTACAAAGTACAGGTAGCTCTAATTTAGTTGGTAACGCCAATTACTTTAGTTATTTGCCGGGCGAGCACTGCACTACCCGAGCGCTCACTACTTGCATCGCTTCTACTGTGCCTTCGGCAAGCCATCCTTTTCCAGCCCCTATACGCTGGTGTAATTCTAGCGGTGCTGCAACTACAACATTACCAGCTATGCCTGCAAATGGTGCTTGTAGAGCAATCCAAGGAGCGCCATTTACTCACTTAAGAGTGCCACAGGCTACTTATACGGTAGCGTTTGTTAGGCTTTCTGGCACAGCCGAAGTAAGCAGTATTAAAGTCAATGGCATGGAGATAATGTCTGGTACTGCATCTGATAATAATAATAATAACGACTTGGCTTCAGCAGTAGAAACAGCTATTGATAA
>JBDNJL010000074.1:0-2548 GCA_041687795.1 Methylotenera sp.
CTAAATCTAGTTTTACTATGGTTTTCATTTGAATTCTCCCACTAAAATATCAATTTGAAACAAAACACATGATTGCAATCGACAATTGCAATACATACGTTAATGTTGCTAGATTAGTGGTAATAGGCTGGAATGGAAATACGTCAAAGTGCGTAGTTATTTTTTAATCTGAATATACAAAATGTGTTAGTTTTGAATCAAACAACGATGTATAAAGGAGCAATATGAAACAATTAAAATTAAATAAAAAACTGACTAAGCCTATGCTTTATATAACATTATTATTTTCCGCTACACACATACAAGCCGCGTATTGGGAAACCATAGTTAAAACACCAGAATATGAAATGTTGGTTGATATTGACTCGTTTAATGTAGATAAGGGCTTACCATATATAACCGCTAATACTGCTTACAAAACCACCCAAAACTATCAAAAGAACAATGTGAAATTTAGCTACCTCACTAAACACATCACTACGCAATTTAATTGCCAAAAACACATTTACAAACAACTCAACAGAGTTTATTACAATAAAAATAATACTGTAGTTGCTCGCGCTAAAGGACAAGCTTCTTTTAATGCCATAATCCCAAAATCATCTATCGCAGCATTAGAAAGTTTAGTTTGCCAAGTACATAAAATGGTCGGTGGGACTTAATACTTTATTAAAACAGCGTGAAGCGTCATAAAAAAAAACGGGGCTAACAATTAGCCCCGCTTTCTCTTGTTACATATTGTATTTATAAGTTCAACTCGTATTGATTAGAACTGAAACTGCGTTGAGATTAGAATTCCATCTGTTTTACCGCGGTTAGCAAACCCTACAGAACCTGAGCCACTAATATCAGTTTGTTGATACTCAGCTGATATAAGTGCGTTATACGGAGCAATGACGTAATTTACACCAATATCCATACGCGCTGTTTTGACATTATTATCAGCATCAAAGCTTTGATAGCGTGCAAATGGCATGAATTTACCCCAACCCACTTGTTGATTAAATAAATAACCAGTACTAACGTAATAAGCATCACCTTGTTCTGAACGGAATACACCATCTGTATCATAATCATAATATGCAGCTTCAAGAGAGGCCGTACCAGGTCCTACATCTTTCTTTTCCAACAGAAAGTCAATGCTATAGTGGGTGTAGTCACCAATACTAGCCGCAGAAGCTACTGCACCATCCTTTTTTTGTTTACCTGAAAGCCCTACTGATAGTACGTCTTTAGCACCAAAATAATTACCTGTACCGTAGTAACCCGGCTCTGAATCCCAGAAAGCATATTGGACACGACCTGCATACATGGGCCTATCACTAACGCCTGCGGTAGTTTCTGGGAGTGCGCCTATTCCACTAAATCTGAAAATATTAGCCCCTTCAAATGCACCAAATGAAATCGCTAAATGATCATCTAATAAGCTTGAGACTACTGCAACGCCTTCATCACGACCAATTATGCCGCCGTTCCAGCCATAGCGAGAAGCTACATTTGCCCAGTAGCCTCCGCCGCCACCCGATGAGTAGTAAGGTCCTGCCATATTAGCGCGATCACTCGGTGGTAAAAAACGACCTGCCCAAATTGCAACTTCTGGTGTAATTTGTAATTGTACGTTAGCATCAATCACTTCCACATTTGCGCCACTGCCTTGAAGGCCTGAACCGCCGCCAGTTCGCTCAGTATTTAGCATACCTTTAATATATTTATTAAATGAACCAGATAAATATAAACGCGCACTGTTTAGAGCAAAGTCGTTTGAACGACCCCCGTCAGCGCCAGCATCTTCAACATTGCTGTAGCTAGAAATAAAACCAAAACCAGCAGTGATAGACTTATCTTCACCGAAAGTAATGGTTGCACCTGCTTGGGCCTGACTTGCTGCCATGCCAGTTGTGGCAAGGACTGCCATACAAATTAGGCTTTTAGTAAAATTGCTTTTCATCTCTCTTGCTCCTTAAAGTTGATATCATCGTTAATACAAAAAATCGACGTGTGAGCTATTTTTTTATATCTATTTAGCGCACACTATTTAAAAAAGATGCATGGATTAACATTTACTTTTAAACAATGTTGCTAGATTAGCGATGCAGCTAAAAGTTAGAAATACGTCATTTTGCGTAGATGAGCGTTTTAAACGCCAAGCAAGGCTTAATGAAACTATGTTAAATTTTAAATATTACTGATGTATTCAATTTTTGAGATAAATTAAAGAGCGTGTGATGAAAAATTTAATGATGTATGCAAGCTTACTAATATTAATAACAAGCTGTGGTGAACTCTCTTACAAAAGAGGCGCTGGCGTAACGGACCTAGAGAAAGATAAAAGCACCTGCAAAGCGCAAGGGCGTGAACCCTATGAAGACTGCCTATCTAGAAAAGGCTGGAGTACTAAAAACTTAAGTGAATTAAACCTGTTTGAGAGCCTAACGTTGAAAAATACAACATCGACTAATTTAGAAATTATTAAAATTGGTGAGACTAAAGCAATAGCCCAACCAGAAGTTCAGTCCAAAAAAACAGAGCCTGTAGAGGCAATGCAACA
>JBDNJL010000075.1:0-4351 GCA_041687795.1 Methylotenera sp.
GCTAGGTTTGCAGGCACCATCTCTAACACAATTAAACTCGCACCTGCTTCACTCATGGCTTGTGCATCGCGCATAATCTGCTCGGCGGATTCTTGCGTTTTACCTTGAATTTTATAACCACCTAATTGATTCACAGACTGCGGTGTAAATCCTAAATGTGCGCACACTGGAATGCCGTGCTCAACTAGATAGCGCGCAGTATTAATTCGCCTGCCACCGCCTTCAAACTTCACCATTTGTGCGCCAGATTTAATTAACCAAACAGCGTTTTTAAAAGCGGCTTCATCGTCATGCTCATAGCTACCAACTGGCATATCTGCAATAATTAAAGTATTTGGCGCACCAGTTGCCACGCTTTTAGTGTGATAAGTCATGTGATGCATGCTCACATTTAATGTATTTTCCGCACCTTGTAGTACCATGCCAAGCGAATCGCCAACAAGTAAAATATCTATACCAGCTTGCTCCATTAGTTTGGCAAATGTTGCGTCGTAACAAGTGAGCATAGCTATTTTTTCACTACTTGCAATGTTTGCTATTTGTTTAAATTTGTTTAAATTCATTTGTTAATACTAGGTTCAAGGAATAAAATTTGTATTTAATCAAAATTAGGATTAAAAAATTCGCGCTGACCACGAATTTGCCCAATACGCTCAATCAGTAAATCTAAGGTGCTAGGATTTTTTAAAATATTTAATTTTTGGTTATTCACAATAAGCACTGGTGAGGCGTTGTAGTTATGAAAAAACTCGCTATAAGCACCAGCTAAACGCTCTAAATATTCACGAGGAATTTCTTGTTCATAACTAACATCACGCTCTTCAACGCGTTCTACAAGGGCATCAACAGGAGTTTGTAAGTAAATAACTAAGTCTGGTTTAGAGGCTTTAATTTGTAAATGCTGATAAATTTGATGATATAGCGCATATTCTTCATCGTCTAGATTTAGCCGTGCAAATATCGGATCTTTTTCTAAAAAAAAGTCTGCCACAATTGGTTTTGCGAACATATCGCGCTGGCTTAAATCTTTAATCTGGTTTGCACGCTGAAATAAAAAGAATAGCTGTGTGGGCAAGCCATAACGCTGTGCATCTTGGTAAAAGCGCGGCAAAAATGGGTTTGCCTCGGCTTTTTCAGATAAATAATCAATCGGAAACTTATCCGCCAACATGCGTGCAAGCGTTGTTTTGCCGCTGCCTATCGGACCTTCAATCACAATATATGGGTATTTATTAAAAATGCTCATGCGTTTTGTTTCATCATTATTAGACTGGTATTTTTTGAACGTCGTTAAATACGTTTTTTTGAATCAATGTTGCTATTTTGCCATGATTCGGGATTTCGCACTCAGGTGCAATTTCAAACAGTGGTAATAAAACAAAGCCACGTGTATGCATACGTGGGTGCGGTAATGTGAGCTTTTCTGTACTAAGCACAATATCATCGTACAGCAATAAGTCGCAATCTAAAACGCGTGGCGCGAACTGGTAGGGGCGCTCGCGGCCTGCTTTATTTTCAATTTCAAAAAGCGTATCTAGTAAGGCTTGTGGTGTAAGTGTGGTTTCTAATTGCGCCACGGCGTTAATAAAATCAGGCACGTTTTTTATAGACTCAGCATCATAACCAATAGGCAAAGTGCGATACAACGAAGATTGAAGTAATACTTGGCTTCGCGGTATATGCGCCAATGCTTTTAATGCAGAGCGAATCTGCAAAATAGGATTGCTTAAATTACTGCCAAGTGCAATGAGCGCGGTTGCCATACAATTTTAGCTAAACTAGTTTAATGATTAAGCTTCAGATGCATTTTGATTAGTGCCGTCACTAGGTTTTCTGCGAGGCTTTTTTCTACGTTTTTTAGGCGAAGAGTCTGCAAGCAACATACTACTTCTGGCTTCACCATCTGCATCAGCAAAGCTTGTCCACCATTCGCCAAGTTCAGTGGCTACTTCGCCAGATTCGCAACGTAATAATAAAAAGTCATAGGCTGCACGGTAACGTGGATGTGTGAGTAAGCCAAATGGGCGACGTCCTGCGCGCTGCTCAAAACGTGGTTGTAAGCCCCAAATTTCTTTCATAGTGGCTGTGTACCGGTTATGAATTGCCAATTTTTCAGCTTGGTTCGCAATCACTTCGGTCATCGCCATGTGCAATGCTGGAATTATGGGCACAATCGCGTCGCCGTCCTTTTTAAAATGTTCCCACTCGGCAAGCACTTCATGCCAAAGCAACGTTGCAAATAAAAAACTTGGGTTGGCAGATTTGCCAGCAAGAATACGGTCGTCAGTATTTTGTAATGCCAACATCACAAAACGCTCGCCCATTGGTTGCTCTAACACTACATCTAACATTGGTAAAAGCCCGTGGTGTAAATGCTGCGCGCGTAACGCACTTACGCTTTCCATCGCATGCCCAGATAAAAACAGTTTGAGCATTTCATCAAATAAGCGACTCGGCGGTACGTCTTGCAGTAAGTCTGCCATTTTTGCGATAGGCGTTTGGGTAACTGGGTCTATTTTTAAGCCTAATTTGGCAGACAGTCTTACTGCGCGTAGCATACGAACTGGGTCTTCTGCGTAGCGTTTTTCAGGCGTGCCTATCATGCGCAGCACACCAGCTTTAATGTCGGCATAACCGTGATGAAAGTCTAAAACTTCTTGGCTAGCAGGGTCGTAATAAAGTGCATTGGCAGTAAAGTCGCGGCGCACAGCATCATCTTCTATTGTGCCAAAAACATTGTCGCGAATGATGCGACCAGAATCGGCAACTTTAGCATCATTGCCCTGGTTTGAATTATTGGCTTCTAAATGACTGCCTCTGAAAGTAGAAACCTCAATTGTTTCATCGCCAAACAATACGTGCACTAATCTAAATCTGCGCCCAATAATGCGTGAGCGTCTAAATACGCTGTTGACTTCCTCAGGCGTGGCGTTGGTGGCAACATCAAAATCTTTTGGTGTGCGGTTCAGTAATAAATCGCGCACTGCGCCGCCTACAATATAAGCATCAAACCCCGCTTTTTGTAAACCTTCGGTTGTTTTTAGCGCAGCACTGCTAATTAAATTGATATCAATTTGATGTGACTTTTCAGTAATCACCACACCGTTATACGCACTTTTTTTTACAGCAGTGGCTTTATTTTTTTGTGATGATTTTTGCGACGGCGTATTTTGTCGATGTAATTTTTTTGGCGCTGTATTTTGCCCACTTAAAGTAGAGCTAATTGTCACCGCAGGAACTGTGCTTGAAGGCTTATGTTGAGTTTCAGCTTTAGGCTTAAATAGTTTATCAAACAATTTTTTAATCATAATAAAGATTATAGCGAGGCTTTAACTTAAGCGTGCGTATTTTTCCATAACACATCAGCCACGCCAGCCTCTTTATTAATCATGCGGCACATTACAAATAATAAGTCAGACAATCTATTCAAGTATTGCAATGAAATTTCAGTCACTTTTTCTGTACGGTGCAACTCAATCAACTTACGTTCTGCGCGCCTACATACTGTGCGCGCAAGATGGCAATAAGCCGCAGCTTTAGTACCGCCAGGCAAAATAAATTCTTTTAGTGGTTCAAGATCGTCGTTTAAGGTATCAATCGCCTCTTCTAAATCTTCAATACGCTCCGTTTGCAAAATCACATAACCTGGAATACAAATTTCGCCACCTAGATTAAATAAGTCGTGCTGAATTTGCGTTAACTGTTCTTGCAAAATATATGGCACACCTTCGGTAATCATTAATCCTATCACTGAGTTTAGTTCATCTACATCACCCATCGCGTCTACGCGTAAACTGTCTTTATTCACACGGCTGCCATCGCCCAAACCTGTGGTGCCATCGTCGCCCGTGCGCGTGTAAATTTTGCTTAATCTATTACCCATCATTCAACCTTAAATAAATACTTTATAATCTGCATATTGTAACTGATGACAACCTTGCAATGCGTGCACAAAAGTCTTATATGCGCATTTTAAAATTGAACAATATGCAAACCAGGCAAATAAAACATCAACAACCTATTGCAGTATTTGACTCAGGCGTGGGTGGAATTTCTGTGTTGAAGCATATTCACGCCTTGTTACCACAAGAATCATTACTTTATTTTGCCGATAGCAAATTTGCGCCTTATGGCAATAAAACTGCTGAACAAATCACTGCTCGCTGTATAGAAATCGCTGATTTTTTGATCGTTAAAAACGCTAAAGCCCTAGTGGTCGCATGCAACACCGCAACTGCTGCCGCGATTGATGTTTTGCGTAAAAAATACAGTTTGCCGATAATTGGTATGGAGCCCGCCGTAAAAACCGCTGCCGCCGCATCAAAAAATGGTGTGATTGGTGTGCTCGCGA
>JBDNJL010000076.1:0-10193 GCA_041687795.1 Methylotenera sp.
ATAATAGCCATAATTTAACTTTTTTTGTATTTTTCAGAATTGAGTTGGGAGTAAGAATAGACCGCTGCTAAGTAGTGTATTAATTTAGCAGCGTGTTGATTTATTCAATGTTGTGTTGTTGTAGTTTTTTACGAAGGGTATTACGATTTAAACCTAGAATTTCAGCTGCTTTGCTTTGATTGCCAGCAGCATAGTGCATAATAAATTCTAATAAAGGTTTTTCAATACAACCTAGCACCATGTCATACACAGCGTGTGGCGGTTCGCCATCTAAATCTTTAAAGTATTGTTCAACAGATAATTTAACGCTGTCGCCGAGTTCACATTTACTCATTATGCTGCCTCAAGAACTAAACTGTCAGATTTGATTGGCGACTTCATATTGCAAGCGGTGGTCGCGACTTTGTAGATGATCAAAAAATTCGTCAATGGCAGCCAATTGTAAAGGAATGGTTTGTAACGTATTCATATTGTGCCTAAAGTTTGCAGAGTCTTTTAAGCCCTTGGTGTACCAAGAAATATGCTTACGCGCCATGCGCATGCCAGTTAAATCGCCATAAAATTCATATAAATCATGTAGATGTTCTAGCATTACGGCCCGAATTTCAGTGACTTCAGGCGAAGGTAAATGCTCACCCGTTTTAATATAATGCTCCATCTCACGGAAAATCCATGGACGGCCTTGTGCAGCCCGACCTATCATCACAGCATCTGCGCCTGTGTAATCCAACACAAATTTCGCTTTTTCTGGTGTGGTAATGTCGCCATTAGCAATAAGTGGAATTTTAATGGCTTGTTTTACAGCAGCAATCGTATCGTATTCAGCATCACCCATATACAAACATGCGCGGGTGCGACCATGCATCGCTAATGCTTGAATACCTAAATCTTCAGCCATTCTGGCAATTTGCACTGCGTTACGGTTATTTTTATCCCAACCTGTGCGAATTTTGAGTGTCACTGGGACATTCACTGCATTGACCACAGCGCGCAAAATTTGCGCTACTAATGGCTCGTCTTTTAATAAGGCGCTACCCGCCATCACATTACAGATTTTTTTAGCTGGGCAGCCCATATTAATGTCAATAATCTGCGCCCCATTATCTACATTGTGTTTTGCCGCTTCTGCCATCATTTGCGGGTCTGCACCAGCAATTTGTACTGAAATCGGGTCGACTTCGCCTTCATGATTTGCACGGCGTAAGGTTTTTTCGCTACCGTAAAGCAGCGAATTAGACGTGACCATTTCACTCACAGCCAAACCAGCGCCCATTTTTTTACAAAGTTGACGGAAAGGTCTATCTGTTACGCCGGCCATAGGGGCAACAATGAAGTTATTTTTTAAAATGTGTGAGCCGATTTGCATGAAGAATAATTAATTTATCTTTTTTATATTTATATTTATATTTATATTTTTTTATTTACTTTGTTTTGTAACACGGTTGGCCACAAAGACTTAACGGCTTTTAACAGACACATTTTTAAAAATGATGTTTTGCTATTAAAAGCCGTATTAATTACTTTAATTTAGTTGCTTATTTTATACGCAATTTACCATTGAGAAAACCTATAAATTACTGAATTTTTAGTGAAAAAGGATTTTTTCAGGTTTGCTTTAATAAACGCTAAAATATTGACATGAAAATAGCCGAAATCACTCCCTCTACTCGCCACATTGCTTTTGCCAGTTTTATAGGCACTGCCATTGAGTTTTACGATTTTTATATATACGCCATGGCGGCTGCATTGGTGATTGGTAAAGTATTTTTTCCAGAAAGTGAACCTGCAATTCAAAACTTGAACGCGTTTCTAACGTTTGGTATTGCGTTTATTGCAAGGCCAGTAGGTGCAGTCGTTTTTGGTCATTATGGCGATAAAGTAGGGCGAAAATCCACATTAGCTGCATCACTGTTGTTAATGGGCGTTGCAACTCTGTTAATTGGCTTGTTGCCAGGCTATGCTGTTTTGGGCTTTTGGGCGCCTATTTTATTGTGTATTTTGCGTTTTACACAGGGTTTGGGCTTGGGTGGAGAGTGGGGCGGCGCTGCATTGCTGGCTACCGAGCATGCGCCGATAGGTCAACGCGGTTGGTATGGTATGTTTCCGCAACTAGGCCCTTCTGTTGGATTCTTATTAGCCACTTTAAGCTTTTTAGCGCTATCCGTTTTATTGTCAGATGCGCAATTTGAAGCTTGGGGTTGGCGATTACCGTTTATTGCTAGTAGCGTATTGGTGGTTGTGGGCTTGTATATACGCTTTAAATTAACGGAAACCCCAGCATTTTCCGCAGCGTTAGCACAAAAAGTAACTCACCAAATGCCTATTAAAGCCCTATTAACCTCACATTTGCCAGCGGTTTTACTCGGGGCACTCGCTATGATGGTGTGCTACAACTTGTTTTATACCGCCACGGTATTTTGTTTAAGCTACGGCACAAATGTACTCGGAATTTCACGCATTATGTTTTTAAGTATGTTGTGCGTGGCCATTCTTTTTATGACTTTAGCAACGCCAATTTCAGCGTGGTTGAGCGATAAAGTCGGTCGAAAACCAGTACTGCTGGTCAGTAGCGCATTAGCTGTGTTGGCGGGATTTACTCTTAATCCACTGATGGCGAGTGGCTCAGTTTTGCAAATTACTCTGTTTTTGAGCGTTGCATTATTCTTAATGGGCGCTACTTTTGCGCCAATGGGCGCTTTTTTGCCAGAGCAGTTTCCTGTAGCAGTGCGATACACCGGTGCGGGTTTGGCTTATCAGCTCGGTGGAATTTTAGGCGCATCATTTGCGCCTTATATTTCACAACTTTCAGTGGAAAACGGTAATTTAGCTTGGGTAGGCGCTTATGTGTCACTAGTGGCGCTGGCAAGTGGTTTAGCGATATTTTTCATGAAAGAAACACGCTAAAATACAGTGTGACAATAACCAACTAGAAACTTATCGATTTAAGCCATGCGAAGTGAAAAAACTTAACCGTTTTAAATTTAAGATTTAAAAAACTTAACGGTTTTTTATAGACACATTTTAATTTAAGCGATTATGGCGATTTAAACCATTCAAAACCAGCTTTAGTTACGCCTATTTCAACATCAACCATTGCGCGTTTTACTGCTTCAGCATTGCCTTTAACGCCCAGCTCAATTTGCCGATTGGGTTTAAGTTTTGGCAAACTAAATAACTTAATCTCAAGGTGATTTTTAATCACTTCATGCATTAAATCTATCAGTTGGCTCTCAATACCTTCAATCACAATAATCGATTTTTCAATGATTGGGTTTAGGTTAAATAAATGACTGTAATGCGTATCTAGCACCCATTCCATCATTGGGTGCGCCATGGCAGGAAAGCCCGGAAAAAAATAATGCGTAGGCTTAGTACAATCCACACCAACTGCAAAACCAGCCACGCGGTTTACAGGGTTAGGCACAAGCGATGCGCCTGCAGGAAAATCTGCCATCAATACGCGTTTAGGATAAGCGTCCTCGCCAAATTGCGCCTCAATTTCAGCCACAGCGCCCAAATGCCGTTCAATCTGCACGTCTAGTGCATCTGCCAAACATTGCCGCGTAAAGTCATCTGGCGTTGCACCAATGCCACCAAAGCTAAATACAATATCTTCTGTGCTTAAGCTACGCTTAAAACTCGCGGTTAATTTTTCAGGATCGTCGCCTAAATATTCTGCCCAAGCTAGCGCCAAACCACGGGCTTTTAATAGGCGGATAGCTTGCGTTAAATGTTTATCCTCTCGTTTACCAGAGAGGATTTCATCACCGATGATGTAGATGCCGAAGTTTTGCATATTGAAACTGAAGGCTAAAAAGTTTAATAAACGCTGTCATGGCCGCCCATATTCACTGGTATAACTTCTTTATTTTGAATAATAAGCTCAAGTGTTAACCGATAAGAAGTATTAATTGAAATCGTGTGCAAACCACTAAGTCTGCCGCATAATGGGTGTAAACGCAGTGAGGGGTGAAATGGGTTAGCTTCTAGTAATTGCAGCGTTTTTAAATATTGCAAACTTAACTCAAGGTGGCGTTTAATAAACTTAACTGCGCGATTAGTATACTGCTCAGTAAAAATAAGAGTGTACGCCATTGCAATTACTTTGCCACAGTATCTAAATTTCCCATCGCACTTATTCTTGCTAAATGCTCCATTGGTGATTCTACAAAGAACTGCCCATTTGTGATGTTGACACGCGTTTGTGAAAGGGCAGCGTTTAGCGCACACTCTCGCAGATATTAGTAATGCGCTAAATCCATTACCACATATTTATCTTTGCCTCGCAAGAAACAATCGCCTCTGACTGATTAACAAGGCTAGCCTCAATGGCGGCAATGCCTTTGGTTTTTAAATCATTTGCGCTTACTTGTTGCATGGTTAATTATTCGATATTGTGCTTGGTAGCATTATATAGCATGCGATTGATAGTTTTATAAATCGCTGCTATTTAATTTTAAGATAACCGTTGAAATCTAAAAAAACTACCAAATAGTTATAATTTCATTATAAATTTTATTAGTTCTAGCCCAAATTTTCTGTTCATTCCACACTAAATCCCCACTGTTAAATGGACTTAAAATGTCATCTTTTGTAATTGATAGCTCACCATAAGATTTCATTCCTTTTCTAAGACCCTTACCGTTAACTTTATCTTCAAAAATATAATTTCGAAGTGAAGTGTTTAATGAACTATTCAGTAATGTCATATTTCCTATATTGTAAATAAAGGCTCTCCTTTTGTTTTTTGAATCTTCACAATCATCTAGTACTTTCCCTTCGCGATCAACATAAGGGGTTTTAGACCAGAACTCTTCCCACTTTTGTGGCATTACATGCTCAAGAGAAAAGCTATATTTAAGCTCTTTAATTGACTGTCTAGAGTCATCATTTCTTCTTTTTAACTCAATCCAAAAAAGCAAAAGCGCAGCATTTTTGTTTGACATTTTTTGAAGACCATCTAAAACTTTCTCATTTGTCACAGCATTTAATAGAGATATTACAGAGGCATCGTCTTTGATAAAATCTTTACAAAGTTTGTTATAGTTTTTAGTCTCTTCTTTGGAAACCATTCTTCTAACTATGAGCTTTTCAATTTCAGATAATTTTTGATTCAGTGCTTTTTCATCAATTTCATATTTTTGGAAAAGCGACAGCAAATACGGATGGAAAGTAGATATTTCGCAAACTTCTAGTATGTGGAGTAATCGGTGTCTATTTTCGGTAAAGTTGAAAAGTGAGCTTCTATTAAACGTAGCAATTTTTTCGCGGTAGAGCTTAGCATAATCTTTGATTTCGTTTGCGAATTCGCAGAGTTTTTCTTTATTTAAACTATTGATAAAAATTTTATATAGTGAAGACAAATCAGATAGTGTATGTTTGTCAGGATCAAAAATATTTTTGATAACTGATATTGAGTGAAGTAATATTTCTATATTATCTCGCATGAGACGGCCAGTTGGTCGTGATGTTTCCCAGAAATTAACCGTATCTTCATCCCCAGAAAAAACTGATTCCCAGCATATTTTGTAAAGTTCAGTTACCTCATCATTATTGCCACCGTGGACTTCTATTGCTTTTTGAAATAAGGCATTTTTAATGATGTCAGCGCCACTAAGTCTTACACCAGCACTATTAATCGTATCAAAAATCGTTTGTTCATCTTCTTCGTTCGTAAGGTCTATTAAAACTAATATTCTATTTTCATTATTAAGTAATCTATTCAGTAAGCTAACATTTTTGTCTGGAGATAAATCATCTAGTTTTTTTCTGAAATAATTGTAACATTTAAGAATGCTATGACTTTTATCAGAAATATCTTTAATACTGCCTTCATCTAAGCCGTTAATGACTTTGCTGTAGAAGCTAGCATCTACTCTAGAGTGCTGTATTTTTATATTCCACATACTGTCAGTTTTATTTTTCTTAAAGAATAAGCATTGGTAGACGTCGTTTTTACAATTTGATTGAGTTTCTTTTGGCAGGTTGTCAAATAGTGCTTTAATCAGAATGCTTAATGTTGTAAGGCGTTGTTGCCCGTCAATTACTGAGACTTCTTTCGTTCTCCCAGATTGTTGTCCCTGCTGTTTTAATATTAAAGATCCAAGAAAATGATTTTTGTTTTCATCTAGTAATTCTGAAAGCATATCCTCCCAATTTGATTCTCCCCAAACATAACCTCTCTGAAAAAAGGGAATCTTTACCAAACCTTCATTAGCTAGAAAATTAAAAGACATTGCCTCTGCTTTCATATAAATTTCTCCTTATTATTACTTGGCTTTGTTAATATTAATGTGCACTTTCCCAATTACTTCCAACGCCCACTTCAGCCAAAAGCGGTACATCTAACTTAGCCACATTTTGCATCAAAATAGGTAGCTGTGTTTTCACTAATTCCAACTCATTTTCAGGCACTTCTAACACCAACTCATCGTGCACTTGCATGATGAGTTTCGATTTTAAAGATTGTCCGTTTAATTTCTCTGAGGTTAGCCAACCTTGCACAGCAATCATCGCGAGTTTAATTAAATCTGCCGCAGTACCTTGCATGGGGGCGTTAATGGCGGCGCGCTCTGCGCCTGCGCGCCTGATGCCATTGGCGCTGTTGATTTCTGGCACCCATAATCTGCGACCAAAGTAGGTTTCAACATAGCCTTGATGTTTGGCGATTTCACGAGTGGTTTGCATATATTCACGCACGCCTGGGTAGCGGGCAAAGTAGCGCTCAATATAAATCGCCGCCGCACTGCGTTCAATATTTAAGTTTTGCGCTAAGCCAAATGCGCTCATGCCGTAAATTAAACCAAAGTTAATCACTTTTGCATAGCGGCGCTGCTCGTTATCTACCGCGTCGCGCTCTACGCCGAAAATTTCAGCGGCAGTGGCGCGGTGAATGTCTTCATTGTTGGCAAACGCAGCTAGCATGCCTGCATCTTGCGACAAATGTGCCATGATGCGTAGCTCAATTTGTGAGTAATCGGCAGAAACAATCACGCTACCAGCGGGCGCAATAAACGCCTCACGGATTCTGCGCCCCTCGGCAGTTCGCACAGGAATATTCTGCAAATTAGGATCGCTACTGGCTAGCCTACCAGTAATGGCCACCGCTTGGTTGTAGCTAGTATGCACACGGCCAGTTTGTGGGTTAATCATTCTGGGTAGTTTGTCGCTGTAGGTTGATTTTAATTTAGCGAGCCCGCGGTATTCTAACAACACTTTTGGTAAAGGGTGGTCTAGCGCGAGCTCTTGCAGCACATCTTCATCAGTACTTGGCGCTCCGCTAGGTGTTTTTTTGGTGGGTTTAATACCCAGTTTGCCAAATAAAATTTCTTGTAATTGCTTAGGCGAGCCTAAATTAAAAGGTTGCCCTGCAAGTGCGTAAGCTTGATTTTCTAGCGCCACTAATTTTGTGCCAATTTCATTACTTTGGCGGTTTAGCATGCTCGCATCTATCAATACACCGTTCCGTTCAATGGTATATAAAATTTCCATTGATGGCATTTCTATGTGTCTGTAAATAAACGTTAACTTTTCTAGCGCGTTAATTTGCGGATTAAAAGCTTGGTGCAATTGCAGGGTAATATCTGCATCTTCTGCCGCGTATTCGGCCGCTGTTTCCACGGTCACTTGGTTAAAACTTACTTGCTTTGCGCCTTTACCTGCCACGTCTTCAAAGTGAATGGTACTGACGCCTAAATGCCGCTCGGCCAAGTCATCCATGCCGTGCGTACGATGGCTTTCTAGCACATAAGATTGCAGCATGGTGTCGTGTAAGATGCCGTTAAGTTGAACATTGTGGTTGGCTAACACATGTTTATCGTACTTTAAGTTTTGGCCTACTTTCTTTATATTGGCATTTTCTAAAAGTGGTTTAATTTTTGCTAAAGTGGCTTCAAAAGGGAGTTGAGTTGGCGCATCAAAATAATCATGCGTGAGTGGTAAATACACGGCTTCACCCGCTTGCACACTAAATGACATGCCAACGATTTTTGCGCTTAACGGGTCTAGGCTAGTGGTTTCTGTATCAAAACTTACCAATTCAGCATGGGTAATTTTATCTAGCCAGCGCGCTAAATCTTCTTCGGTTAGAATCGTTTCAAACTTGCGAGTGGTGACGGCTTGGTGTTGAGTTACGGCAAATAAATCTGTTTGATTGTTATTGCTCGTACTATTTAGTTTGTCTAGTTTATTAGGCGCGCTGATGTTGGGCGCTTCGGCACTCTCTAATTCACGCTGCCAAGCTTTAAAATCAAACCTTGCGTAAAGTTCAGCAAGTTTAGTTTTATCCTGACTTTGTAATAATAGTGATTCAAAGCTTGCAGGCATGCCAGCAATGTTTTGCAAATCACATTTAATGGTAATCAGCTCGCGACCAGTGGGCAACCAATTTAATGATTTACGTAAATTTTCGCCCACCACACCACTAATTTTATCTGCATTTGCCACAATATTATCAAGTGAGCCATATTCGATTAGCCACTTCAAGGCTGTTTTCGGGCCCACTTTTTCAACACCAGGTACGTTATCCACTGTGTCACCAATTAAAGTTAAGTAGTCAACAATGAGCTCTGGTTTTAAGCCAAATTTTGCTTCCACACCTGCGATATCAAGTATTTCGTCACCTTTTCTAAACGCGTTTGGCATGGTATTAATCACCGTCACATGGGCATTAACCAGTTGCGCAATATCTTTATCACCAGTAGAAATAATTACGCGTATGCCTTGCGCTTCAGCTTGTTTTGCAAGCGCGCCAATGACATCGTCCGCCTCCACAGCATCTACCGTGAGTAGTGGCCAGCCCATGGCAATAATCGCTTCGAATAAAGGCGCTACTTGGCTACGCAAATCGTCTGGCATACTTGGACGATTCGCTTTATATTCAGGATAAATGTCATCTCTAAAGGTTTTGCCTTTGGCATCAAAGATACACGCGCTATAATCAGCGGGATAATCTTTATGTAGTTTACGCAACATGCTAAGCACGCCACGAATCGCACCCGTAGGTTCATTTTTTGAGCTACGTAAATCAGGTAAAGCGTGAAAAGCCCGGTAAAGATAAGAAGAACCATCTACTAATAACAATGTTTTCATATAGATTTGGAATGCTTTAAATGACCACAAAAAAATTACCATCAATGACAGAGCCAGCCTTGTTAAATGTTAACTCGGCAAGTCATGAATCATGGCATGCTTTTGAGATTATGGCAGAATTCGTAGGCGCAACCGAGCGCTTAAAGCAAATTACCCCTGCGGTTTCAATTTTTGGTAGCGCGCGCACGCCGAAAGACCATCCTTATTATAAATTAACTGAAGATGTCGCAAAAATGTTGAGTGACTCTGGTTTCACAGTTATTTCTGGCGGTGGCCCAGGCATTATGGAAGCCGCTAACAAAGGTGCAATTGCGGGCTCGTCACCTAGTGTGGGCTTAAATATTGAGCTACCGTTTGAGCAGGCAGGTAACGACTTTCAAGATATCAGCATTAACTTTAAACACTTTTTTATGCGCAAAGTGATGTTTGTAAAATACGCGAGTGCGTATGTAGTGATGCCGGGCGGTTTTGGTACGCTAGATGAATTGATGGAAGCACTCACTTTAGTGCAAACTGGAAAATCACTGAATGCGCCGATTATTTTGGTGTGTGAGCCTTTCTGGCGTGGCCTGCTAGATTGGATTAAGACGACTTTAGTGGACGAAAAAATGATTTCAGAAAACGATGTAGATTTAATTCAGATGATTGATGAGCCTGCGCAAATTGTAGAGGCGATATTTAAACATTATGAAACACGTGGCTTTAAACTGTCTGCTACTGAAGAACTCATACAGCTTTATTTATAAGATTAAGCTTAAGTCTTGCAGTAATTTGATAGAATCAAAATGTGTCTATAAATAAACGTTAAGTTTATTTGCTCAGAAAAGTAAAACGTTAAGTTTATTTGTGTTGAAAGATGAAACGCTAAGTTTATTTTAAGTTCAAAGGTAAAACGTTAAGTTTTTATTTACAAGGTCGTCAATTATGCGAAAAAGTCACAATTTTGGCCGCGTTGCTATGCAATTGCTTGTGGCGGGCTTAATGGTATTTTCATTCAATGCTTTTGCAGCCTTAGTAAAAGATTTGCCAGAAGGTTTAGAACCTATTGAAGAAGCGCTACCACCGCCAGTGATGGATAACGAAAAAAACCCTATTAAAAAAGG
>JBDNJL010000077.1:0-3950 GCA_041687795.1 Methylotenera sp.
ATTATTTTTAGAACGGATAAAAACTCTAAAAAATATGCTAACGGCGAATCAAAAGAACGCGTAGAAGAGTTTCACGCGTTGCCTTAAAACGCTGTAAAATCTAACGCTTAAAGATTCTATTAGATAGGTAGTTCTATGGCTTTAAAACGTCCATTGCCATTTGTGCTGGCTGCAACTAATCATGGCAGTATGATTATTAACCGCAATGATTACCGTATGGTTGATGATAAGAAAGGGTATGGTGTTGGTTTTCAACTACTTAACACCTCCAGTTTTGATCAAGAAGAAGTCAGCTTTGCGCTCGCTTTGCTTAATTTACGTCAAAAATATTTCGGTCCTGGTGTAATCGCAGTTGATGGTGGTGCAAACGTTGGCGTACACACAATTGAGTGGGCCAAACATATGTATGGATGGGGTACTGTCCATGCGTTTGAAGCGCAAGAAAAAATCTATTATGCATTAGCTGGCAATGTAGCAATTAATAATTGCTTTAATGCTAGTGCGCACTTTGCAGCGTTAGGCACAGAGTGCGGTGAGATTAGAGTTCCAGTTCCGAATTATTTAGTACCTGCTAGCTTTGGTAGCTTAGAACTTAAACAAAATAAAACAAATGAATTTATTGGGCAAATAATAAATTATGATGATGCCGCAATGCAAAGTGTTGTTTTAAAAAGTATAGATTCATTCAAATGGCCGCGTGTTGATTTTATCAAAATTGATGTTGAGGGCATGGAAGTAGATGTTTTGCTTGGCGCGGAAAAAACGATTGTGCAAAGTCATCCAATTATGATGATTGAAATCATCAAAACAGATAAAACTAAAGTTGAAGACTTTTTAATTAAACATGGTTATAAAAATTACCCAATGGGAATTAATTTACTAGCTATACATGAAACAGACCCATCTAATCAGAATCTGAAATTGACTGAAACTGGTCTAAATCTTACGCTTTAGATTTAATCATATTTAAATGCTTAAAACTTCTCCCTTTGTACTTTCATTGGTACTGGCTTCCCTAGCCGCGCTTGCCCCATTTGCAATAGACACTTACTTACCTGCTTTCCCAGTACTTGAGCATGCGCTTGAAGGCTCAAGCCTACAAATTCAGCAAAGCCTAACTTTTTATTTATTACCTTACGCGCTCATGACTTTATTTCACGGTGCTATTTCAGATGCGGTAGGGCGAATTACAACCATTAAGTGGGGACTTGGCGTTTTTCTAGTTGCTTCAATAGGTTGCGCCCTTGCACAAAATGTAGAAACCTTATGGTTCTTTAGAGCAATGCAAGGTATTTCTGGGGGTGCGAGTAATGTGGTTGCGCGGGCGATGGTGCGGGATTTATTTGAAGGCGTGCAGGCTCAAAAAGTGATGGCAACTGTGCAAATGATGTTTGGCATAGCGCCAGCCGTAGCACCGATTATTGGTGGTATGTTGTTAGGTATTCACTGGCAAATTATTTTTATATTTTTAGCGGTATATGCAGGGTTGATCTTGTTTGCAGCCGTTAAATATTTGCCTGAAACCATGCCAATAGAAAAACGTTTGCCATTATCTTTTAGCCAGGTGTTAGCGAGCTATAAAGAGATATTTAAAGATCGAGAATTTAAGTTGATTGTATTGGCGATTGGTGCAAATTTTTCAGGTTTTTTTCTGTATGTGTTAGCTAGCCCAGTATTTTTGGTGAAACATTTAGGTTTAAATGGACATCAATTTGGTTGGATGTTTATACCAACAGTGATTGGCATGATAATTGGCTCTTACCTTGCTAAATACGCAGCAGGAAAAATGTGTCCGCAAAAAGTGGTTAAGTTAGCATATTTGTGGATGGGTTTTATTGCTTTACTTAACTTAATTGTCTGCTACGCACTTCCAACTGGCTTAATTTACAACATCTTGCCGATTGCTTTATTTAACGTAGGCATGGCGCTAGCGATGCCTATATTATCGCTTGCTGCGTTAGACCGCTTTCCTAAGATTCGCGGCACAGCCGCGTCTGGACAAGCGTTCACGCAAATGTTCTTATCAACTGTTTCAGCAGGCTTGGTGGTGCCATTGTTATGGTTTTCCCCATTGGGTTTGGCGTTTGGCATGTTAGTTTATTTTATATTTGGACTATTCGTCATTTCGCAAAGCGAGTTATGGCGACTGCCACAAGCTGATATACAACACTAAGTTGATGCGCTATTTTTCCATAATAAGTATATGCGGCAATCGAATTCTAGCTGATGGTAGTTTGGCGACATGTGCTTACAAAGCTCATAAAACGCTTTGTTATGGCTGCGCTCTTTTAAGTGCGCTAATTCATGCACAACAATCATATTTAAAAATTCTGTAGGGCAAGTTTTAAAAAAGGATGAAATTTTAATTTCTTTTTTTGCCTTAAGCCTACCTCCTTGTACTCTTGAAATTGCCGTATTTAAACCCAGTGCATAGTGGTCTATCGTCAGCCTGTTGTCATAAGAAACTTTGTCTAATAGTGGCGCATTGTGCAAATATGCTCGCTTAATTTCATTGGCATACATATACAAACCTTTATCCGTAGTAACTTTGTGGTTCAGCGGGTAATGGTTTTTTATGTAGTTGCCAAGTTCATTAGATTCGTACATACCTCTCACTTTAGCTTGCAACGCAATCGGATAATTTTGCAAGTATTTTAATGGTGCTTTCATTGTGCATTTATTCTAACGGTGTTATTTTAGACAGGCAAAGATAATATGCATTAAAAAAGAGGCTTAGCCTCTTTTTTAATGCATATTAAGTAATGACTTTCTATTCAACTAATAATTTACGTTTATTTGGTACACCGTTCATAGCGTCTGCATTGGCAAGCGACTCTTTACGAGAGGTAATCACAGGCCATAATGTCGCTAGTCTAGCGTTTAGCGCGATAAATTCTTGCTGGTCTGCTGGCACGTCATCTTCAGCAAAAATTGCTTCAGCAGGACACTCCGCCACGCATAAGGTGCAATCAATGCACTCATCTGGGTTAATGGCTAAAAAATTTGGACCTTCAACAAAACAATCTACAGGACAAACATCAACACAGTCAGTAAATTTACATTGAATACAGCTCTCGGTAACGACGTAAGTCATTTTTTATTTCCTTAATGCTAAAAAGTACTTTAATAGCTAAAGCGTTATTTTATTATGTTTAAATTTAGATAGATACAAATTTTGTTTGATAAAAGTAATTATGCAAAAATTAAACAATCATGCCCGCACCAACAGTGTTATTGGTGCTTTCGTCAATAATGATAAATGCGCCAGTAGCACGATTTGTGGCATAACTATCAATCATTAGTGGTTGCGCTAACTTAAATGACATGCGTGCAATATCATTCATTTGTAAGCCAGTAGCTTCTTGTTCTGTCAGTGTATTAACATCAATTTTATAACTAATTTTATCCACTTTAGCTTTTGATTCACGCGTGGTGTGGCGTACAACATAAGTGCGTGCACCTGACATTGGCGTTTCAGACAACCAGCAAACAAATGCTTCTATTTGTTTTACGGGCTCTTGTACTTCGGTAGATTTAACAATCATATCTCCGCGCGATGTATCTATTTCATCTGCAAGTAGTAAAGTCACGCTTTGCTCTGTAGTCGCAGATGCAATTTTTTCGTCGCCAACTTGAATAGCCTTGACGGTAGAAGTATAGCCGTTTGGCAAAACAGTCACTGCATCACCAACTGCAATATTGCCAGATTCTATGCGTCCCATAAAACCTCTAAAGTCATGTAATTCTGGATTGTCAGAAGCGTGTGGGCGGCATACAAACTGCACTGGAAAGCGAAACGCTTCTGCTTTTTCTGCATGTGCAGGTGGCGCTGATTCTAATTTTTCTAGCATTGTTTCACCTGTGTACCAAGGCAACTTGTCGCCGCGGTCAACAATCATGTCACCTGTCAGTGCTGACATGGGAATAAAGCTAATATCGTGACCTGCGCG
>JBDNJL010000078.1:0-4456 GCA_041687795.1 Methylotenera sp.
GAGCTTTTATTGCTTACTTCGCTTAACGCTTTGCGTTAACGAGGTGCGCATTATACAGAGCTTTTACACCCCGTCAACATTAAATCTAAAAGAATTTTTACTTTCAAACAGATTTATTATTGTTGTAATTTTTACTGCGCTTTTACTACAGAATATTTTGGTTGCGGGAACAGGATTTGAACCTGTGACCTTCGGGTTATGAGCCCGACGAGCTGCCAGACTGCTCCATCCCGCGTCCGATTCGGCAACTTACTACATATGCGTCGCCGAGAAATGAGACTATAGCAAATCTAGCCCCTTACCGCAAGAGCTTTGTTAGGATTTTGTAGATGCGGCTTTAATAAGATTGCGTATATTTACAATATCTTCTTCTGTATCTACCCCTGATGCTGGGGCGTTTTCACAAATGGTCACGGCAATTTTGTAACCTTGATATAGTACGCGTAACTGCTCTAACGATTCAAATAGTTCGATACTTGCTGGTTGTATGGTTGAATATTCTTTTAAAAATTTAGCTTTGTAAGCGTAGATGCCAATATGGCGGTAGGCTGGAATATCCTTTGCTAGTGTAGTATCTGCCATTGAATCTCTAGGATACGGAATTGACGCACGACTAAAGTAGAGTGCATTTTGATTTTTATCCAACACCACTTTCACCACATTTGGATTTAGAAAGTCACTTTTGTTTGTAATTTGACAACATGCGGTGGACATTACCGCTTCTGCATTATTTGCAAGAGCGGCTGCAACTTGAGCAATAAGTGCAGGTTCTATCAAAGGCTCATCACCTTGCACATTAACTATAATGGCATCATCTTGCCATTCTTGCTTAAGAGCAACTTCTGCAATTCTATCTGTTCCGCTCACATGGTTTTCATGGGTCATGAGCGCTTGATAGCCGAAATGATTAACTGCTTTTAATATACGCGCGTCGTCGGTAGCAACAATAATTTCTATTGCGCCAGATTGTTTTGCTCGCTCAGCCACCCAAACCACCATGGGTTTTCCAGCAATATCTAACAACGGTTTACCTGGCAAACGCGAACTGGCGTAGCGCGCCGGAATAACAACGTAAAATTTGGTCATATACTAAAATTAATCAGTAAATTCGTTTTCTATCAGCACTCTTGCTTCATCTTCTAGCATAACAGGAATGCCGTCTTTAATTGGGTAGGCAAGCTTTGCAGACTTTGAAATAAGCTCATTAGTCGCTTTATTAAAGATAAGCGGGCCTTTTGTAACGGGGCACACTAAAATTTGTAATAATTTTGTATCCATTTTAAGCTCTCAATTTTTTTAAAATGATATTGGTTAAATTCTCACTAATATCAGCACTTATGGGCAATACCCACATTTTATTAGTTGCAAAATGCTTACACTTTACCGCATCTTTTTCTGTCATCAAAATAACATCTGCCTCAGTTTTTCCAAAGTCTTCTTCCTTATAAGGATAGTGATCGACATAGACGTGGCTTTCAAAATCCAAACCTAGTTTTTTTAGTTGTGTAAAGAATCTTGCAGGATTGCCTATACCAGCAATAGCGAGTATTTTTTTACCTAAAAAACTTTCTATATTTGCTTTTATTTCAGGGGTTTTAAGATTATAAAATGCTTGTGGCATTAAATGCATTTCAATTACGCGCTCATCTAGCTTCAAAGTATCTTTACCAAAAATATGTCTATAAAAAACGGTTAAGTTTTTTATATCAAACGGCAAAACGGTTAAGTTTTTTTTGTCACTTAGCTTGCCGTTGCACACCAATGCATCTACATTGCTCAATCTTGCAATGCTTTCTCGCAAAGGTCCTGCGGGTAATAGTGCGCCATTACCAAACTGTTTTTCGCCATCGAATACCACAACCTCTACATCGCGCTGTAAAGCGTAATGCTGCAATCCATCATCGCTAATAATAATGTCGCATTCTGGATGCGCTTTTAATAATGCCTCGCCTGCTTCAGGCCTATTTGCCCCGATAAATACTGGGCAATGTGCGCGGATCGCGATTAATAAAGGCTCGTCGCCAACTTGAGCAGAATTACTATTGGGCAATACTGCTTGTACGCCTTTTGCGCTTCCGCCGTAACCACGGCTAATAATGCCGGGCTTAAAACCTTGTAATATTAATTGCTCTGCCAACCAAATAACTAGTGGAGTTTTGCCAGTACCACCCACATTAATATTACCGACTACAATCACTGGAACTTTTAAGTGCTTACTTTTTAAAATTTTAGCTTTATAGAGCAACTTTCTGACAGTAATGACACAGAAAAATACCCACGAAATTGGCAATAGCAACGTATGCCAAAACGTGTATTGAGACCATTGCTTTTGAAACCATTGCTCCATTATTTTGAGTTTAATTTTTGAACTTAATTTAAGTAAATTGCTTTTGATATAACTTAGCATAATGACCATCTAACTGTATTAATGCCGCATGCGTGCCAGTTTCTACAATTTCACCTCGCTCCATCACCATAATTCGGTCTGCATTTTCTATAGTGCTTAAGCGATGAGCAATCACAATGCTGGTGCGATTTTGCATGAGCGTATCTAGCGCATCTTGAACGTGCTGTTCAGATTCTGTATCTAGCGCAGAAGTCGCTTCATCCAATAAAAGTATAGGTGCGTTTTTTAAAATTGCGCGCGCAATTGCAATTCGTTGGCGCTGGCCGCCAGAAAGGCGCACACCTCGGTCGCCAATTTCATTTTGCAAACCACTAGGCATTTGCGAGATAAATTCCCAAGCGTTTGCAGCTTTTGCTGCGGCAATTACGTCTGTTTCACTGGCAGGACGCAATGCGCCATAGGCAATATTGTTATATATGGTGTCATTAAAGAGCACAATATCTTGACTTACGAGTGAAAATTGCGCACGCAAGCTACTTAATGTAAGTGCACGAACATCTACACCATCTAACAAAATTACACCTTGTTGTACATCATAAAAACGTGGCAGCACATTCACTAAAGTCGTTTTTCCACCACCAGAGCGGCCAACCAAGGCAATTTTTTCACCCGGCTTCACACTAAAACTAATATCATTCAGCACAGTTTGTTTGTTGTCGCCATAGCGTAAGCTTACATTTTTAAACTCAATAGCACCTGCCGTATGTCCAACTAATTTTGTGCCATCATCAAACTCAGCAGGTTTATCAATCACTTCAAACACGCTTTGTGCAGCAGCCAAACCAATTTGAAAATCTTCATTGGCAGAGGCGATATGCTTGGCTGGTGAAATCAACATCAGTAATGCACCGACAAAAGCGGCAAATTCGCCTACGGTAAAACTACCTAACGCGTAGTAAACCACTAGTACCAAAGCTACTGCTGAAAGCATTTCTACTACAAAACTGTTAAGCTCAGAAATACGCGTTAAGCGCAGCTCTAAAGAACGATTTTTGTTGACTACCGTAGAGAATCGCTCATTTTCATAATCTTGCGCACCAAATACTTTAACGATGCGTTGACCCGAAATTGCCTCTTCAGCGACTTTGGTCATTTCACAAAAGGCATCTTGCACTTGACGCGCACTACTTCGCAATTTTGGAGTAGATTTTTTTAAGTAAAGTGCCATCAACGGGGCTATCACGGCAAATATCATGGTTAATCGCCAATCCAAGTACAACATATAACCAAGCAAGCCAAAAATAGTTATCACATCTTTTAATACATTGAGCGCGGTACGCGTGGTGATGGTGGACAAACGCTCAACGTCAAACGTGAGTTTAGACACTAAGGTACCTGTCGATTGTGAATCAAAGAAATTAACTGGCAAAAGCATGAGCTTTGAAAACGCTTCAATACGCAAAGTTGCCACGACCCGCCTTGCTACCCAACGCATACAATACACGGACGCATAAGCCGCGACGCCGCGAATAAACATCAATATAAAAAGTTTAAGCGGCAGCAAATACTGCGGCGATATCCACTCATCTGATGACTGCGCCGCAGCTTGTTTCATAAAGCCATCATCGGTAAGCTCCTTAACCAGTGCTAAAAACCCTGTGTTACTGAGCGCAAGTATGGCAGTTGCTAAAATAGAAATTAAGAATACGAGCTTGTGTTGCCAAGCATAGCTAAAAATACGCAAATACAAAGCTTTAGCATTGTGTATTTGCGGTAATTTAGTTTTTTGACGGTTTTGCTTAGCCATTAATTAAAGTCGTTGATTGTCCGGTAGCGCGAGAGAGTTGAGTTTTTGGGGTTAAACGGCTAGATATTAAGTTTAACATTTTAAAAATGCTTAATTAAAAAGTATGCTTAATATACTTACCATATTAAGCATGTTAATCATCAATGAAAACGTTAAGAGCCAGACTTCAGTTGTGTAGCAAAAGTAATGTGCGAATAGCCTGCGGTGCGTGAAGCTTCCATGACGTTCACTACAGATTGATGTGAACTTAATGCATCTGCATTGATAATTATGGTTGGGTCTTCCTTGCTGCCTTTAGCTGC